>JBAQGR010000201.1:0-2911 GCA_049287895.1 Desulfatitalea sp. | reverse complement strand
GGCCCTGGCCGGCGGCGGCCCGCCGCCGGACGCCATCGTGCTGGGCACCACCACCGGCGGCATTCTCACCACCGAAACGTTTCTGGAAAAAGGGGTGACCGATCCCGACGCCTATCGCTACCATGCCCTGGGATCGGTGGCCGGGGAGCTGGCCCGGCGGTGCGGTTGCCGCGGACCGCTGCTCACGGTATCCACGGCCTGTTCTTCGGGCGCCGTGGCCCTGGCCCTGGCCATGGAGATGCTGCGCAACGGTAGGGCCAAGCGGGTATTGGCCGGCGGCGCCGACGCCCTGTGCCGTCTGACCTACTTCGGTTTTAAATCGCTCCAGCTCATCGATCCCCTGGGGGCGCGGCCGTTGGACCAGCAGCGGCGCGGCATGTCCGTAGCCGAGGGGGCGGCTTTTCTCCTGCTGACCAGCGAACGGCCGTCCGGCGATGCCCTTCAACTGCTCGGCGCCGGCTTGTCATGCGATGCCCACCATGCCGCCGCGCCCTTGCCGGACGGGCAGGGCGCCCGGGCCGCCATGCAGGCCGCCTTGGAAGATGCCGGTCTCTCTCCGGCACAGATCGACTACATCAACCTGCACGGCACCGGCACCATAGACAACGATCTGGCCGAGGCGCGCGCTATCAGCGCCCTCTTCGGCGACCATCCGCCGCCGCTCTCGTCCATCAAAGGGGCCACGGGGCACCCTCTGGCCGCTGCCGGCGCCATCGAGGCCGTGGTGGCCGCCATTGCTGTCCGCCATGGTCTCGTTCCGGCCAATGTGGGCCTCGGCGTCGTCGATCCTCAATTGAATATACTACCGACCCCCACGCCTTTGCGCACCCCTATCGCCACGGTGCTTTCCAACTCTTTTGGGTTCGGGGGCAACAATGCGGCCGTGGTCATCGGAACGCCGCGCGGGTCGACGGGTGCTTCCGGTGATCGGTCCCGGCCGCCCTTGACCGTTACCGCGGCGGCCTGCCTCACCGGTGTCGGGTACACCCAGGCGACTTGGGAGGCATTCTCCACGGGACGGCCGTGCGGCGGCTGCCTGGACGACCCGACACTGGCTGAAGGGTTGCCGCCGCGCACCATCCGGCGGCTCAAGCGGTTGCCTAAGCTGGCGCTGGCCTTGGCCAGCCGCGCCTGCCGAGAGGCGGACGCCGGGCGCATGCCGGTGGCCATCAGCCTGGGCACGGCCTGGGGCGCTTTGTCCGAGACCCACGATTTTCTGCAGCGGTTGTTTGAAACGGGCCAGCAATTTCCTTCGCCCACCGATTTCATCGGCTCGGTGCACAATGCGCCGGCTGGACAGATCGCCATGCTGCTGGGCGCTAAGGGCGCCAATGTGACCACCTCGGGTGGCGATGTTTCGTTTGAACAGGCCTTGCTGGCCGCCGAACTGTTGACGCCCGGGCCTATCTTGGTGGTCGGCGCCGACGAAGGCCATTCGGTGTTGTCGCCGCTCTTGGATGGTTCCGTGCGCGCGGCCGCCGTCCTGGCCGATGGCGGCGGTGCTTTACTGCTCCAACGCGGCTGTGGTCATGACGGGCCAACAATAGCCCTGCTGGCCTATGGGGCTGCCCCATACCAGGGAGGCATGGCCGGCCTGGTGGCACAGTTGGGCGGGGCTCAGGCCGTGGGCCGCGACTACGGGGCGATATGGGCCGGTATCCCCGCCGCCTGCCGCGGGCCGGCCGCGGACCAGCTGGCAGCCTTTCTTGGGCAAAGCCGCTTCGCCGGTCCGGTGATCGACTACCGCCCGGCCATCGGCGAGTTCGGGGCAGCATCGGCCGTGGCGGCTGTATTGGCTGTCGAGATGGTCGGCCACCATGCGGTTCCCGCCGCCTGGGCCGGTGGAGCGGAGATTGCCTTGAACGGCAAAGGGGTGCTTCTCTTGGGGTTGGGCCCCCATGTGTCGGCCGTGAGGATTGCACTGCCATGAAGGTGTTGCTCATTTCCGCCAATAGAGTCATGGAACCTTACCCGGTCTATCCCCTGGGACTGGACTATGTGGCCGGAGCCATCGCCGATCGCCACCCGGTGCGCTGCCTGGATATGAACGGCGTGGCGGACGAGGCTGCGCTGCGGCACGAGATCCAATCTTACGGCCCGCAGATCGTCGGCATCTCGTTGCGCAACATCGACAATACCGATGCCCGCGATCCCAAGGGGTTCATGGCCCACTACCGCCGGTGGGTCCAATGCGTGCGGCAGTGCAGCGACGCGCCCATCGTGCTGGGCGGCAGCGGCTTTACCATCTTCCCTCACGAGACCATGGCGTTGCTGGAGGCTGACTACGGCATCGTCGGCGAAGGCGAGCGTTTGGGAGCGCTGTTGCTGGCCCTGGAACGGGGCGAAGATCCGGCCGGGATACCGGGGGTGATTATTGGGAGATCGCAGCCGGAGGCCGGCGCCCAACCGAGTCCCTGGTCCCAGGGGGTAGTGCGCCGTTTCGATCCCCAGGCCACCTATCTTGACTTCTACTTGCGTCACGGCGGCATGCTCAACCTGCAAACCAAGCGGGGCTGCCCCTTCCGGTGCATCTATTGCAGTTATCCGCATATCGAAGGCCGGGCCATGCGCTGCGCGCCCGCCGAACAGATTGCCGACAGTGCCGTGCAGCTTCAGGAGGCCGGCGCCCGCTACCTGTTCATCACCGATTCGGCCTTCAATGCCGACATCGCCCACAGCCTGGCCGTGGCCCGGGCCTTCAAGCAGCGAGGCATGACCATTCCCTGGGGCGGCTTTTTTGCGCCGATACCCATGCCTGCGGACTATTTCTCGGTGATGGCCGAATGCGGGCTCAAGCATGTGGAGTTCGGCACCGAATCCCTGGCCGACAGCGTGCTCGCAGCCTATGGCAAACCGTTCCGGCGGCACCAGGTGGTCGCGGCCCACCAGGCCGCCCTGAAGGCAGGGTTGC
>JBAQGR010000200.1:0-8752 GCA_049287895.1 Desulfatitalea sp. | reverse complement strand
ATTCTACAGGCCCCGTGTTTGGGTTTCATGCCCTTCGACACTTCATGGCGTCTTAGCTGGCCGACCAGGGCAAATGGTCAACCAAGACACTGCAAAAGCTTTTACGGCACAAGGAAGCCCGCACCACAGAAATTTATTTGCACCAACTTGGGACGGATTGCGGGAAGCCGTGAAGGGTGTCGAGGGTAAGTTTTTGGTAGTGACCCCTGACGTAAAGGGCGCAAACGTGACTGAATAAATACAATACTTTAAGTATGTTACAAGCCAGCCCCTTTGCTTTGGGAGCAGGGGGTCGGAGGTTCAAATCCTCTCGCCCCGACCAATCCACTCACCAATAGACGACTTCTGTCCATCGGCCGTTTGGGTAATCAATGATAGAAAGGCCCGCCGGCAATGGCTCTCAGCCCCTCGGGCCATTTTGCGGTATGACCGGCGCCCTGGATCTCATTCCGCGGGCACAGGCACAACAAGATAAAACGGCATCAAGGCGTGAAACAGAGAGGCCATGGTACCGGCGATTTTCTTCCCCTCGGGCAATGCATCCGCCTTGCTCATCCTCTTTTCAATTCTAAGATCGGCCTTGCTTAGGTCGGATAATGAGGCAAAATATGTGGATAAGGATTCGATTTTGCGTCTCGCTTTGCCCTCTTTGTATTCCCAGCAATCATCACGGCAAGTGATCTCTTGGGCCAAGACCTTGCCCGAGGCATCCCGTATGCAAAGATCGTGATCTTTGGACTGCTGCTTCAGCCAGCTCTCATTTGCATTGCTCGCCAGCCAGGCCTGAAACGCATCCCAGCATTCCGCAACCTGGCCCGCGGCAACAACGGGTTTGACATACAAACCGTAAGCAAGCGTCTTGGCATCCACGCGCGCGAAAAAACCGATGCCGTGATGGGGGTCTTGCCGTTCGTGCCGGGATTTCTCCATCCAATGCAGCTCGGGTTGCGACGCAATCGCCCAGGCACCGAATTCCATCTGGTCTGAATTCAATTCCTTGATGACGGCGCCGCCGACGCTGTTGCGGCCGCGCCAGGCTGATTTCTTGGCGGTAGTTTCGAAATCTTCTTCTTTGAAACCGGAAAAGGGAGCGCTTTTTTTCTTCTTGGGCGCTTCGCTCTTTTTCGGTTTTCCGGCACTGCGCTGCTCATACACCTTGTCCATGGCTATTCGGTCTATGATGCGCTGCTGCAGTTCCACGGATGTGACAATCTCAAGACCATCGTGCCAGCGGATGACCATTGAATCTCTTTGAATGGAAATGACCTCGTAAGGGCCTTTCACATTTTCATACGTGCCGCCGACTTCAAATTTCAATGTATCTACCATGTATCCCCCTCTCTATGTGCTCATTGTCATTGTTTTCTTTTTTGCCATGCAAAAACGCAACACCCTGACCGTGCCCGGAACGGACGATCACCATGATCGATGGGACGGTTCGAGTTGCAACGGGCGCTATGTGAAACGGTTCCGAAGATGCCGCGATGTGCCGCGATTCATCTTTTTCTACCCCCTTGGAGATAGCTGCTGGCAAAAAAAGATATACGCCGGATGAACCCAATCAATGTCGCCGCAAAGATGGTTCAGGAAAACGATCGTTGGAGGTTTCGAGCCGGTGCACGACTCGCCGGGATTCCATGAAAATTGGCAACATTAAAACGCTAAGCACGAATTGCGAATAAGCTATGGAGCGTCTATCGAAACTTAAACAAAGCTTGGTAATCAGATTCAAGCGATCATGCGCATGGAGCGGCAGGGAACGGGCGGATTGAGAGGGAAAGGCACGCTATCCTCAATCGCCCTCAACGTCAACGGGCGGCTGTTCGTGTTCGGGTTTCTCATCTGGATTGAGATTCTTTTTGTCCAGCTTTTCTTGCCGCTTCTGGTCCTGTTTTCTTTTGCGATTCATCTCTTTTTCACGCTTTTTGCCTGTAAAATTGTTTCTCGCCACGTCGTCACCTCATACGCAACACGGAGCTGTCAGATTCGCGCTCACGAATCTGACAGCTTATATTGATTCCCTATACGGATAGAGGCCAGACAAGGGGGTTAAACTCTACCCCTATCCCTTACACTAAATGGCACCGCCTTGCACGGCATATTGCCTGCGAGCCGGTTTGCGGAACGATTTCCAGGCGCGGGCCGGGCGCTCGGGTTCGCTGCGGGCCGGCTTCGCCGAAGGACGATAATCAAAATCGGGCAATATACGTTGCTCGATCCGCGCACCGATGGCGCGGTCGATGGCGCGAATGATCGGGTGATCTTCCGTGGTGACCAGGTTGAACGCCTCCCCGCTGCGTTCGGCGCGCCCGGTTCTTCCGATCCGATGGATATAAGCCGCCGCAGTGGTGGGGATATCGAAATTGACCACATGGGAAACATTGGACACGTCGATGCCGCGAGCGGCAATGTCAGTGGCCACCAGGATCTGAAATTTTCCGGAGCGGAAACCATCGAGGGCCGCCTGGCGGCGTGCCTGGGAAAGGTTGCCCTGCAATGAGGTGGCCCCATAGCCCGCCTTGACGAGAATTTCGCCCAAGCGTTTGGCGCGCTGCTTGGTCCGGGTAAAAACCAGGACCGACGCAATCCGGGTATCTTTCAGGATTCTGAGCAGCAGAGGGGTCTTCAAATCCTGGGGAACCGGGAAATGAATATGGCTGACTGTATCCGCGGGGGCCGTCTCTCCGACCTTGACGACAACCGGCTTGTGCAACACCTCGTAGGCCAACTGACGGATTTCATCCGGCATCGTGGCTGAGAACATCAGCGTTTGCCGCTCCCGGGGAAGCTGTTTCAAAATTCTGCGGATGTCTGGGGCAAACCCCATATCGAGCATCTGGTCGGCCTCATCGAGGATGAGGGTCTCAAGATTCGCAAATTTGATATTGCCCCGGCTCATATGATCGAGGAGACGCCCGGGGCAGGCGATGACAATGTCGGCGCCTTTTTTCAGGTTCTGAACCTGTGGGTTGAGTCCGACGCCGCCGTAAATGGTGATGCAGCGCACGCGGGTATGGCGCGCCATTGTCGTTATGTCCTTGTGAATCTGCTCGGCCAGCTCCCGCGTCGGGGCGAGAATCAGGGCCCGCAGGCCGATGCCCTTTTTCGTCATCAAGCGGTGGAGCAAAGGGAGCGCAAAGGCCGCTGTTTTACCGGTGCCGGTCTGGGCCAAGCCCATGACATCATGCCCTTGCATCAAGGGCGGTATGGCTTGGGCCTGGATGGGGGTCGGGCTTACAAAGCCCGCCGTCGTGATTCCCGCGACTACCGCGGGATGAAAACCAAATGTACTAAAGTCCAACAAATACCTTCTTTCTGTGTTCCAAAAAAAAAGCCCTGGATCGATTCCAGGGCTTACGTTCTTTATGATAGACAACCAGGAACACTTTATATTGAGGTGACCATACAGGTACGCTCCGGGGATGTCAACCTGTTTCGCGTACTCTCAAAATGGAGTCGACCGGCGGGGCCGGCTATTTCCCCGTGAGATTGTCCACGGCGGCGCTGAGCTTGTCCAGCACCGCCGGGTCTTTGCGCAGCGCTTCGATGAAGGCGGCGGCATTTTTTAGATCGAAATCATCGCCGAACACCTTGCCCAGAAGGGCGGCCAGCTTCAAATCGCTGACGCCTTGGGCCAGCAACGCCTTTATATGGGCGATGGCTTCAGGATGCTTGGCCAACTGAGCGGCAACGGCATCGACGCTGTCGGCCGGCAGGCGTTTGCCGAAAACAGTGCGCAGGAGCTCGCCCAGCGTCTCGGTGATGCCCGAAACCATCTCACCGGCGGCCTTGAATGATTTGGGGTCCACGCTTTCGGTGAACCCTTCGATAATGCTGGTCACGCCCTGGCCTTTGGTGAACATGTTCATCATCTTGCCCATGGTGGCCGGATCGCCGAAGATATTCATCTTGGCATTGCCCAACGATTGGCCCATAGCCACGGCAAAGGCCTTCTGCACCTCACCGTTTACCTCGATCTCCTTGAGCTTGACCTCCAGTTGCACCGAAATCTCCTTGAACTCGGCCTTGGCCTTGAGTTCGGGCTGCAACACCTCGTTGATGCGCTTCTGTTCGACGGCCACCTTTTCTTTCTCCACATTCACCGGCACCATCTGCTTGGCCTGCTCGCCAGCGGCCTCGGCGGTAAGGGCGTCCATTTCGGCAGCGGCCTTGAGTTTGCGCGCTTCGGCCTCCTTCTCCGCAGCCTTGCGCAAAGCTTCGGCCTGGCGCTCGGTCTGGTAAGCCTCCTGGTCGATCTGGCGCGCCTTGTCGATATAGGCCTTTTCCGCGGTGCGCTTGGCCTCTTCGGTCACGGCCACGGTTTTGACCTGTTGATCGGCGGCTTCGCGCTCGGCTTCGGCCAGCTTCTGGGCCGCTTCGGCCTTGGCGCGCTCTTCGCCGGTTTTGGCGATGGCTTTCTGGCGCTCCATGTCCGCCACCTGTTGGGCGCGCTGGCGCTCGACGTCGGCCACCTGCACCTTTTGCTCCCGTACCATATTGGCGATGGCCACCGCCTCGTCACGCTTTACTTCCCGCACCCGGGATAGTTCATCCTGCTCAGCGGCAAAGCTGGCTGCCTTCTGATGCGCTTCGGCCTGGGCCTTTTCGATCTCGCTCTTCTGGCGGGCTTCGGCCGAAGCACGGGCGATCTCCTGTTCGTAGACGAACTTGTCCTTTTCCACATCCTGCTTCTTGATGGACTTGTCGGCTTCGCGCTCTAGTGCGTTGGTCTCGGCGCGCATCTGCTGGGTGATCTCGGCGATCTGGCGCGTGCCCTGGGCATCGAAGATATTGGATTCGGCTTTCATCTTGTCCGGCGGCGTCTGGTCGAGCTGCGACACGGTGACGCTCTCCAGGGTCAAGCCGTTATGCCGCAGGTCGCTGGAGACGATCTTCTGGACCGCTTCAGCAAACTCGTCGCGCTTGGCATTGAGATCTTCCAGGGACTTGGTGGCGGCCACGGTGCGCAGGGCCGAAATGAGCTTTTCATTGACCAGCTCTTTGACCGTGACGGCATTGATCGAGCGCTCACCCAGGGAGGTGGCCGAATTGACCACCGCCTCGCGGTCCTTCTGCACCTTGATGTAGAACTCGGCCTTGATGTCGGCGCGCAGCTTGTCGCCGGTGATCAGGGCATCCTGATCCTTGCGCTCCACGTCCAGGCGCATTGTGGCCAGTGACACCGGCACCACTTTGTGCACGACCGGAATGACGATGGCGCCGCCGTCGATGATCACTTTCTGGCCGCCCATGCCGGTGCGCACGAACGCCTCGTCCGCGGCGGTGCGCATATAGAGCCGGGTGATGATCACCACGATGGCGCCCAGGAGCAGCAGCAGCACTCCGAAGCCGGTGAGGATCAGGCGACTCACGCCGGTCACCTGCTCGAACATGAAGGGCAGAACGATAAAGGCCATGGCGAACAAAATCATCAGGGCGCCGAAACCGGCACCCGACCCGCTTCTGGTTCTGATTTCGGACATGGGCAATCCTTTCTTGGGAGTATTGGGTGAAGCCGTAAAAGGGGTCTTGGGGGACCCGAGAACACCTGTCAATCGCGACATCACTGCCATCCTTTCACTTATTCAGCAGGCTGAACGATTACCTGGAGGCGCCGCTGACCGCCGGCATCTCCGTTCCGACATAAAAGGCGCCCTTGCTCTTGTCGAAGAAGAGCAGGACCACCTGGGTGCCGCGCTGGATTTTGTCTTCGCCGCCGCGGACCAGGCACTGGACGGTGTGCAGGGCGCCGGCATCGTCGTGCACGTGGGCCTGGCCGAAGCTTTCGTCGATGGTGGTGACCGCCTCGGCCCATTTGCCCACCAACTGCTCCAGGGTGACGGCGTAGGTCTCCGTGGCGGGCATGATGCGGCCCAGCAGCCCGGCCAGCAAGCGGGTGAAAAAGACAGTGGCCACGAAGGCGACGGCGATGGAGACCCACACGAAGAGCCACGCCGGCAGCAACGGCCTGAGCAGGGTGTTGGCGGCGAATCCGGCGAAGCCCCACAGAAAGCAGATGCAGATCAGGATGATCGACATGGGCACCCGGCCGATGCCCAGAAACTGAAGGGCCTTGGCCAGTGTGCCGGGATCGAACTCATGGGCGTGTTCGATGCCCAGGTCATGGTCCAGATCCACGTCGTGGTCGGCCGCCACCAGGCCAGTGCAGATCATGAGGACATAAAAAAGGGCGCCCACGAAGGGCAGGATGAAAATCAGGTTCCACCACTGGAGCAATTCGCTCATCGCTTCATCTCCTTGGGAACGGCTTCGGGTCGCGGGCCGTCAACGGTCATTTCTTGGGACCGGCATCGATCAGACCAACCAGGGGCGGTCCTTCCAGGAAGCGGATGGCGCTGTCGGCCGGGTCTTGCTCGCCGGATTCGGCTCCAACCAGCCACTGCTCTCCGGCCGCGGCCAGCTCTTTTTGCCAGCGCCGGCCTACAGCAGCCGCCTGGGCGTTTTGAACCGTGGCGGCGATCTCGGCTTCCAGGGCCTCCATATCGTTTTGCAATCGGATACGGGCCGCTTGCACCGAGGCCGAGAGCAGCAGTTTTTCGCGGGCCGCCTCGAACTCTTCGGCGGCCGCGGATTGGGTCAGGGTCAGAACCTGGTGCTTCTTTTGCAGTTCGATGACATGCTCCAATTGAGCCAGGGCCTTGGCTTCGGCGGCGGCGCGCTGGGCGGCCTGGGCTTCGGCGCGGAAGCTGTCGGCGGCCGTGGCGGCCTGGCGATCGGCGGTCTGGGCCTGGGCCAGCATCGGCCGGATGGTCTCCTGCATGGCGGCATAGCGCGCCATGGCCACCTCGGCTTTCTGGATCTGGCCGGCCGCCAGGGCCTGCTTGCCGATGGCCTCCACGGCCTTGGCTTCGGCCACCATGCGCTGCAGGTCGCTGCGGCTCTGGGCCGCCAGGCGCAACTGGGCTTCCACCAGTTCCAGGCGATCCTGCAAGGCCCGCAGGCGCTTGGTGGCCAGCGCTTGAATGCCCGGCTTGCTCTTGGAAGGGGTGGTCCGGTCGGCATCCGAAAGAAAATCGGCCATCTTGCGCAAAATATCACTGAACATTCCCATGAACCGTTCCTTGCCTACCCCCCCGACCGCAGCTTGCCCTTCGCAGCGGCCCGGCACCGTGCGCGGGTCGCCCTATGGCCCGCGACTGTACGCATCCTGCGAAAAGATGAATCGGTCATGATGCCAAAAATCGGGAGTGCCGGCCAAAGTGAAAAGTTGGCTTCACCGTAGCGAAGCAACCGCTGCTTGTCAACGTCGATTTTAGGATAGGGGTTCGTTATCGTTGCGGATTTGAGCCAGAAGAGATTGCCTGTCAAACAGGCACGGGACCGACCTGGGCCGGGCCGGTCATCAGCCGTCAAGTTTGCCGTGGCGCACGATTTCGCCCTCGATGAGATAGATCACCTCCTCGGCGATGTTGGTGCTGTGGTCGGCCAACCGTTCCAAATGGCGCGAGACGAGCAGTAAATTGATCAGGTAGCTGACCCGGTCGGGATACTCCTTGATGGCCTCCTTGATGCGGTCGTAAGCCTGCGTCTGAATGGCATCCACGTCGTCGTCCATGGTGATCACTTTGAAGGCCAGGTCCACGTCCAGATTCACCAGGGCGTCCAGGCTCGCCTTGAGCATGGCTTGAACTTTTTCCGCCATGGGGGCGTAGTCGAAGACGAACTGCATGGGCGGCCGCTTGGCGATGATCGTCAAGCGCTCGGCGATGTTGACGCACTCGTCGCCGATGCGCTCCATATCATTGTTGATCTTGATGGTGGCGATCAAGAAGCGCAGATCCACGGCCACGGGCTGGTAGAGGGCCAGGATCTTCAAACACTCCTCTTCGATCTCCACCTCCATCTCGTCCACTTCCCAGTCCGAGTCGATGATCTTCTGGGAGATAACCCCATCCCGGGAGGTTACGGCCTGCAGGGCCAGGCGGGTGCGTTCTTCGACCAGGGCGCCCAGTGAGAGCATCTTCTTTTTAATCTTATCCAGTTCTCTGCGCAGATGTTTGGACATGCTATTCTCCCAAAAGGGGTTGACTTCGCCAAAGTCATGAAGTTCACGACGCGATGCCACTCGCGTTCTATCCAAATCGCCCCGTAATATAATCCTGGGTCAGCTTGTGCCGGGGGGTGGTGAAGATCTGCTCGGTCCGGCCCACTTCGATCAAGTCGCCCAGGTGAAAGTAGGCCGTGCGCTGGGAGACCCGGGCCGCCTGCTGCATGGAATGGGTCACGATGGCGATGGAGTATTGCCGGCGCAACTCATCGATCAACTCTTCGATCTTGCCGGTGGCGATGGGGTCCAGGGCGCTGCAGGGCTCGTCCATCAGGATCACCTCGGGGCCCACGGCGATGGTGCGGGCGATGCACAGGCGCTGCTGCTGGCCGCCGGAGAGACTGGTGCCGGCGTGGCTGAGCCGGTCCTTGACCTCTTCCCACAGCCCGGCTTTGCGCAAGGAAGTCTCCACTATTTCATCCAGCTCGGCCCGGTTGCGGGCAAGACCGTGAATCTTGGGGCCGTAAGCCACATTGTCGTAAATGCTTTTGGGAAAAGGATTGGGCTTCTGGAACACCATGCCCACTTGGGCGCGCAGGGGCACCACATCCACCTGTTTGGCGTAGATGTCCTGGCCGTCCAGTACAATCTCTCCGGTCACCCGGCACCCCTCGATGGTATCGTTCATGCGGTTGAGGCAACGGATAAAAGTCGATTTGCCGCAACCAGACGGTCCGATCATGG
>JBAQGR010000199.1:0-3518 GCA_049287895.1 Desulfatitalea sp. | reverse complement strand
CGCCGATGCGCGGCCGGTCCGCCCGTGCAGATGCGGCCGGTTCGGTTACGGTGACTGCGGCCCCGTCATCCGCCGGGCCCATTTGCACCGGATAGCCCTTGGCGCGCTCATGAAGCCGGAGTTGGGCTAAATCGGCCACCGCCGATAGATCGACATATTTTTCAGCCAGCTCGGCGATCGCCCCCACCGCGTCCTGGGCCCATTGGTGCTCGTAGGTAGGTACTAGCCCCATGTGCCGCTCGGTAAAGATTGGCTGGCGCAGCTTGGGAACGGCTCCCACCACAGGTATCGCGCAATGCTGGGTGATGCTGTCGCGCACGATGCGTTCGTGGCGGCTGCCGGCCACATGGTTGAGCACAACCCCGGCGATGCGCAGGTCCGGATCGAAACTGGCGCAGCCGGCCACCACCGCTGCCATGGTACGGGTGGTCTTAGTGACATCCAGGCATAAAATTACCGGCAGATCGAGCAGCTTGGCTAACTCGGCGGTGGAGGTGCGGCCTTCGGTGTTGATGCAGTCATACAGGCCGCGGTTGCCTTCGATCACGGCCACATCGGCTGTATGGGTGTGCCTTTGATAGGATTGGCAAATGATGGGAGCGTCAATGAGGAAGGTGTCCAGATTATAACAAGGCCGGCCGGCGGCCAGGGCCAGCCAGCCGGCATCGATATAATCGGGACCTTTTTTGAAGGGCGCAACCGTAGCGCCTCGGTTCCGCAACGCAGCGATGATGCCGACCGAAAAGATCGTTTTGCCCGACCCACCGCGCAGGGCGGCGATGACGATGCCCGGACAGCGGGCGGGCGGTTGCTGGGTTGGCGTCTGCTTCAAAGATCTAACCGAGCGATGACCGAGGCGTCCATTGCAAGGGCAATGGTTTAGTCTTCACCCTCGCTATGGGCTTGTTTGCCCGTTCCCGGCATTCCGTACATGGAGGTACTGCCGCTGGACCAATACTCCAAAACGCCTTCCGTCACCATCTGGTTGACAAACTTCTTGGCATCGCGGGGTTTGGCTTCCAGAATTTTAGCCAGATCGTTGAAGTAAAACTTGGATTTGGTCTTCAGCTTTTTGGTAAGCTCTTCAACGATTTTGTTTTTTGCCTCTTCGTATTCCATTGCCGTCCCCTTTCATCCGGTGCGAGTCTAAGGGTTGCGGGGGGCGTGTGACACGCCCCCCGCATATTAAAAGTGATGGAACCTGTGGTTCTTAGAACTTGAACTGCGTGGTCTGGCGCCAGGTATAGTAGGCCGGATCACGGAAATCATCGATCAGATGGTGGGTAAAGTCAAGCTCGCACTTTTCGAAGAAACGCTCCCATCCGATTCGCTCGGCCCAGTCGCCCAGACGTTCGTACTTGCGGGCGTCGTTGGCGTACACTTCGATCATGTTCTTGATGACCTGCGCGGTCCGGGGCCAACGGGGCGCTTCGTTGGGAATGAAGGCCACGACGACCTTGGAGAACTTGGGGGCGCTGATGCGGTTGGAGACTTTTCCACCCGCCATGATGACGATGCCGTCACCTTCGGTATCGGCCAAAGGCATGGAGGGGCACATGGTGTAGCAGTTGCCGCAGTACATGCAGCGCTCGTTGTTCACGGCCACCGAGTTGAGCTTCTGACCGTTGATTTCGATCTTGGACGGCTTGATGGCGGCGGTGGGGCAGGCGGCGATGGCCAACGGGATTTCGCACATCTTGTCCAGGTACTCATGATCCAACATCGGCGGTTTGCGGTGATAGCCCAGGATGGCGATATCCGAGCAGTGCACGGCGCCGCACATGTTCAGGCAGCAGGCCAACGATACGCGCACGTGGGCCGGCATACGGTGCTGCTGGAAATCGGCGAAGACTTCATCCATGACCGCTTTGACCGGTCCGGAGGCATCGGTGGCCGGGGTGTGGCAGTGGATCCAACCCTGGGTGTGCACGATGTTGGAAACGCCGGCGCCGGTGCCGCCCACCGGGAACTTGAACGAACCGCCCTTGAACTTGCGGCCGGCCAGGTCGTCCAGCAAGGGTTTGACATTGGACTTTTTGTCCAGCATGAACTCGATGTTATTGCGGGTGGTAAAGCGGAAATACCCACCGCAGTACTTGTCGGCGATCTCGCAGATTTCGCGGATGTGCGCGGTGGTCATCAGACGGGCGCCGCCGCAACGCACGGTGTAAATCTCGTCGCCCGACTCGGCCACATGGACCAGCACGCCCGGCTGCAGATATTCGTGATAGAGCCATTTGCCTTTGTTTTTAGTGATGACCGGCGGATAGAATTCATCATATTTGCGCGGCCCGATGTCGGTGATGCGGTTCTCCATCGGTTTTTCCGGATTGTAGCCAGAAGAAATAAAAGCCATGGTGTCCCCTCCTATCTCAAGTGATGTTTTCTGAACTCGTTGATGTCGCGCTCGAAACCGCCTTCGACCTCTTCTTCTTTCCAGAAGATGTACGGGTTGGAGCGGGGCTCTTGCACCATGCGCGGGTCAGGATCCACACCGAGCACTTCGATGACTTTCTGGAGACCCTGGCGTTTCATCAATTCGCCCAAACGCTCGCGGTTCTTGCCCTCTTCCATCCACCAATCCCAAATCGGTTCAATGACCGTTTCTTTGATCTTGGTGTAGGGCGCTTCGGCTTCGATAAAGGGAACAATCAAGGTGCCCATCTGGGCGCCGTCGAGGATCGGGGCCTTGGCGCCGGCCAGGATCGACAGGCCGCGTTCGTTGCCGATGCGCAGAGCGCGCGGCATGACGTTGATGCAGTGCATGCAACGGTTGCACTCGCGGTTATCGATTTTAAGGGTCTTGCCGTCCATGACCATACATTCGGTGGGGCACAGGCCGAGGACCTCTTTCTGAATGTCGAACTTGCCCCAGTTCTTTCCGGAGTGGGCGCCGGCGTTGGGCAGCAGTTCGCCGCCGATGTAGGCCTGCACTGCCTTCTGGTCGATCTTGATATCGTCTTTCCAGGTGCCGATGAACGACATGTCCGAACGGGCGATGGAAGCCACGCAGCAATTGGGGCAGCCGTCGAACTTGAACTTGAATTTATAGGGGAAGGCCGGACGGTGCAATTCGTCCTGGTATTCATTGGTCAGGTCGTGGCACAGATCCTGGGTGTCATAACAGGCATATTCGCAGCGCGCCTGGCCGATACAGTCGGCCGGGGTACGCAGGTTGGAGCCCGAGCCGCCCAGATCCTGATTCATGGTGTGGGTCAATTCAAAGAAGATCTCTTCCAATTGGGGGGTGGTGGTGCCCAGGAAGATGATGTCGCCGGTGGAGCCGTGCATGTTGGTGATACCGCTGCCGCGCAGATCCCAAATATCGCAGAGTTGGCGCAGGTACTCGCTGGTGTAGAATTTGCCGCCCGGCTGGGCCACGCGCATTGTATGGAAATGGGCCACGCCCGGGAACATCTTGGGCTGGTCGCAGTAACGGCCGATAACGCCGCCGCCGTATCCGAAAACACCGACGATGCCGCCATGCTTCCAGTGAGTCCGGCCCTGTTTGAAGGAAA
>JBAQGR010000198.1:0-4115 GCA_049287895.1 Desulfatitalea sp. | reverse complement strand
TTTCCCCTGGACGGTTCGACCGGCGGCGATGTGGTCCCGGCGAGCGCGAGGATCGTTTCCGCCACCCTGGAGATCTTCATCGACTCGGTGCCTTTTGGGTCCATCGTCCCCACCCTGCTCGACCTCGTCATCTTTCCTGTCAACGGGCTGCGCGAAGGGGATTTCGATTCTGATCCTCTGCTGACGCAGGCGTTCGATCTCTTTGCCACGGATCAGGGCCAGTTCGTATCCATCGATGTCACGACCCTGATGGAAGAGGCGCAACGGCTCGGGCTCACCGATTTTCAGGTGCGCTTTCTCCTGGACCTCTCAGCGGATGCCGGGCTTGTGGAAATCGATGACCAGCCCGCCGTTACCGCCTCGGCGCCGCTGCTCATCGTGGTTTACGAGTAGTGAAAGGGAGCGCAATGAAGCGCATCCCGTCCCCATGGCCGCCTCACTTTCGTCTACAGAATAGAAGGGCATATACGGTTTTCTGGTTATGCTTTATCTTCATCTTTAGGACCGGGCCAGAAATGGGGATTCCAAGCAACCTCCCATAAATGTCCGTCAGGATCAGCGAAATATCCAGAATAACCACCCCAAAACACTTCTTGTGCTGGCTTAACAAGCTTTCCCCCTGATTTTAGCACCTGACCAAGGACCGCCCTAACTTCCTCTTTGCTTGATACCACGTGAGCCAGCGTAATCCCTCGAAATCCAGACCCAATTTCATTGACAGTGGCATCTTCAGCGAGTGCATGCCATGGATACAATGATAGCCATGCTCCGTTTAAAATGAAGAAAGCGGCATTACCTTCAAAGGGCATGCGGGGAAGGCCGAGCCCATTTGCGTAAAACTGAATTGCTTTCTCCATGTCCTTAACGCCCAGCGTAATCATATTGATCCGGGGCTTCATTTTTCTACTCCTCTTTCTGCTCCTCTTTGCATAACGCCTCGAAGTGGTTTCAAAACCTTCAATCGGGCACAAAGTCAAGACAGGGTGAGGTGGCCAATACCCGTGAATCGGAATCGATTTTCTCTCTCATCCGCTGTATTGGCCACATGGCTACCCCCTATGCCGTCCTATTCGATTTCGACGGCTCCGGCGGTGCACGGCTCGCTCCGCGGCATGCCGCGTTGGTCTGTTTCGGGACAGCCTGTGCCAAGCCCCTTTGCCGGGCTCGAAGATGAGGGCAGCATCGTCTTGGTTTCGCCGCCATTGTCGCCCAGTGTGCCGAGAAGAGGATTCGCAATGAGCGGGCTCGCGGAGCAGTCCGCGCCGTCTGGCCATTCGAGGTTGCCGCCGCCGTCGCCTAGTACGTCGCTGCACCCAGGCGCCCACGTCCCCGATGTGTTGTTCGCAATGATTGTATTTTTGAGATCGAGCCCCGTGATATCGCCCGCGTTGAAGACGGCACCCCCGCCCTGGCCGTCAGCCGGCGCGCTGTTGTCCGCGATCGTGCAGTTGAGAATCGTCCCGGTCACCGGACTGGATAGCCAAAGGCCTCCGGCGTTACTGCCGGTCGCGACGTTCCCCGCGATCGTCGTGTTGGTCATCTCGACGGCGCTCGTGTGGATCCAGATGCCGCCGTTATAGAACGCCTGGTTGTTCGTAATCGCACTGTTCGTCACTGTGAGCGCGAGGCCCTGGAGGTACAGGCCGCCGGCGTTCCCCGACTCGTTATCGGTCACGCTGTTGGCATCGACAGTCGTGCGGTCCATCGCCAACGAGCCGGAATCGTCGTTCGACACGCGGAAGAAGCCGCCGCCGATCGCTCCCGCCTCGTTGCCGGCGATCAAGACGCCGCACATCGACGCCATCTCGTCTCCGCCGTCCATGTAGATCGCACCGCCGCAACCGCCATTGCCGGGGTTGCCTCCGGTGCCGGTCGCCGCGTTGTTCGTGAAGGTGCTGTTGATGATGATGAGGTCGCCGTTCAGGCTACCGACCGCGCCGCCGTCGCTTGCGCGATTCCCGTTGAAGATCGATCCCGAGATGATTGTCTCGCCGCCGCCGAACGCATAGATTGCGCCGCCGGCGACGTCCTGCCCGGAAAGTGGCGCGCGGTTGTCGAGGAACGTGCAGTCAATCACCGTGAGGCTGCCACCGTCTCTGTAAATCGCTCCGCCGCCGCTCGCTGTGTCGTCGGAGCCCACTGGGGAGTTTCCATCGCGGAAGGTGAGCCGCTGCACGGTGAGCCTCGGTGTCGTCTGATCGTATCCGGAATCAAGGTACAAGATGCGCGAGACGCCGCCGCCGCTCAGAGTTACAAGGCCGCCGCCGTCAAGCACGGTCTCCTTTGTGAAGACGATCTGCGATGTGACCGCAATCGTCACGGGGTCCGCACCACACGAGAATGTGATGACGCCGCCGCCGTTTGCCGCCGTCTGAAGAGCTCCGGCCGTGCAGCTCGCAGCCGTCCCGTTGCCGACCACCGAGGTTGTGGAAGCAATATCAGCGAGCGAAGGCGCTTCGCAGATCGCGCTGGGCGGGATGCCTGTGCCCGTGTCGTTGTCCGTGTCGTTGCCCGTATTGTCGGCCGTATTGTCCGCGCCTTTCCCGCATGCTGCGAGGAGCAAGAGCAGCGCGAAGACTATTTTTATAGCTCTATTCATGAAGCGCTCCTTTTCGGAAACTCGTTTCCTCCCGCTGAAACCTTTTCATTCGATCCTCATTCCACTTGCCACTCGATGCATCATTTTGGCGTGATAACGTATGCAAGATACCAAAGCAGGGCCGGATCGGTACCCTGCGGGAAAGCGCTCGGAAGCTGCGGCACAATGGTGCGGCTCTACGATCGCGGCGATCTATCGGCGATCCGGTGCAAACAAATATTCTGTTCCCCTTTTTATGTTACTACTGCTTAGGTGCTAATGAACCATTAAGATATTTGTGAATAATACTTGAAATAAGCGTCTGATATGGAATACCTTCTTCAACTGCCTTTATCTGGATTTGGTGATAATCTTTTTGAGATAAACGCAGATTAATGCGTTTATCTTTCTTTAAGGTGTTTCTGGCTGCTTCGATTGCGGCATTGTTCTGTCGTTTGAAATCTTTAACAGGCCGCCACTCATCATCTTCAAGTGATTTCATCAGATCGCTTTCTTCTTTATCTATTGGCTCAAAAGCTTTTTTATTTAATTTCTTCATATTTCCCCCTTTAAATCAAACTGTCTAGTATATTTCCAACTTGGAAATGCTGTTTTAAGAAAGATTTCATCCTGGCTTTCCGCGAAAGGTTGCCTCCTTTACATAGAGACGAAACCGTTGCTTCGGCCTTTATCTTTATTAGCGCGGGGATGTGAAGAGTTGGATATTCTCTTCATTAAAGTCCTTAACTACGTAGCCGGGAAATGCTTTCTGCAGTTTTCTATCAAAACTGAATAGTTTGACCGCCTTTCGGCTCATGGCCTGATGAACAATCATCAGGTCGGCAAAATCCCCCCTTTTCTTATAATGCTCAATGACCCTTCGAATCATCTGCGGATCTATTAATGCAAAAGTTCCCGTAAGGGCTAATTTCTCTAAAAATCCCGATATCTCTTTTCGGTCACAATGATATACGGATTCAAGTACCCATACGGTTTCAACGAGAACTTCCGATAATACAAGAATTTGCAGACCTCGCGCCTCAGCAAGGGTCAATACGCGCCGCGCCGTTGTGCTCTGAACTTCGTCGTCGTCGATGAGCATTCGGACCAATACGTTTGTATCAATGGCGATCACTTGGAGGCCCTTTCCAATCGCTTTTTTGCAATGGCGGATTCGATTTCCTGAAGGGATACCGGTTTTTCTTTTTTCCGATGTTTCAGCATGCCGAATAAATCAGATACCGAAGCTTGGTGTCTGGTTATCAATACATTTCCATCCTCAAGTGGAATGAAAACGATTTTGTCGGAAGGCTCGGCTCTGATGTGTTTTCGTATTTCCTTGGGTATCGTAACCTGACCTTTCGACGTAACCTTGCTTGTGATCATTTTGGCCTCCTTTTGTTCCTTACTTGTAGGTAAGGATATCATTCGACCGAGTGTTGTCAATGAAGATCTCAGGTCTAATGGGGGACGTCCATAAATATATAAATTACTTCAGCAGCGGCTCCAGTTCCAATCCCATTTCTTTAACGATCTT
>JBAQGR010000197.1:0-4832 GCA_049287895.1 Desulfatitalea sp. | reverse complement strand
TCGCCCTGATCAACTCCGGGGCGCTGCGTGCCAGCATCAAAGAAGGCCCCGTTACCGTGGAGGATGTCTTCAAAGCCATGCCCTACGCCAATGAACTCGGTTTGGTGGAGCTCAGTGGAGCCGAGATCGAACAGGCGTTGCGCAGGTCGGTCCGGGGAACGCGGGAAGACGAGGACGGCGGCTTTTTGCACGTGTCCGGCATCACCTTCGAAATTCGCGGCCGGAGGGTTGAAAACATTAAGATGGCACCCGGCGGCCAACCCCTGGAGGCCCAGCGGATCTATACCGTGGTAGTCCCTGATTTTTTGGCGTCCGGAGGAGACGGCCATGATGTCTTCAAAGGCAAGGCCCAGGTCAAGACAGGATCACCCCTGCGGGAGCTGATTGTCGACACCATCCACCAGCGTGGGGTGATCTCCGCCACCCAAGAGGGGCGCATGCAACGCAAGGAATAGAGACAAGCAGCTGACAGGCTGTTAGGCCACATGGGCGGCGATGCGCTGCCGGACCATCTCGGCGGTCGCTTCGAGGCTCAAGTCTGCAAAGCTTGCGTAGGGGATTTCCTCTAGTACTTCGATACGGATGGGATGACTGCCATGGAAGTTCAGGCTCGCTTTGGGCAGGGCCGCATTGGTGCCGTTGATGGCAATGGCCAGAATGGGTAATTTCATTTTGTGGGCCAGGCTAAAGGCACCGGTCTTGAAGGGTTTCAGCCGGCCGGTTTCGGAACGGGTGCCTTCGGGAAAAAAGAAGACCGAACATCCCTTGGAAAGGGCCTTCTCACTATCGGCCAGCATCTGGCGGGTGCTCTCCTTTTCGCCCCGTTTGAGCCGGATGTAACCGTTGAGTGCCATGTTCCATCCGATAAACGGCACGCGGAACATCTCTGCCTTGGAGACCCATTTGAACGGGAAGAAAAGACGAAAGGCCACCAGGATGTCCAATGCGGACTGGTGGTTGGAAACCACCACATAGGTGGCATCCTTGCGGATCTTTTCGCGGCCCGCGGCCGTGAGCGTCCAGGCCGGCATGGCCCATAAGTAGAGGCAGGCCCAAAACGAGGTGAACATGTGCAGCCACACGCGCCGCTTGTCAAAGGGTGCGGTGCAAACCAAGAGCACCAGGGCCACGACATAGAAGAGCGCGGAGGAGAGCCCCATAAAAGCGAGAAAGAACAGCGCGATGATGCGATTGGTCATGATTCCCCTTTGAGACCGTTGACCAGGCAACGGCCTTGAAAAATGCTGTACCATTTCTAATAACTTTGTGCCGTTGTCAACGCCTTTTATGCCTCACTCCTTTGTATAATACACGCCGGGAATCCAACTTTTATGCAGCTTGGCGGTCTTGTCGGCCTGGGCCACCGCTTCGTCGATGAATTTGAAGACATGCTTGCCGATGCGCAGGGTGTCGTTGTGGGCCAGCTTTGCTTGAGTGATCGCTTCACCGTTGACATAGGTGTGGTTGGTGCTCTCCAGGTCTTGGAGAAAGTACTCGGCTTCGCCTTTGCGTTCCGGATGGGGTCGCATTTCGATTTTGGCGTGATTCTGGCTGGTCAGGTTGTCGTCCAGAAAGATATCGGCGTCGGGTTTGCGGCCGATGCGCGTCACCGGCTTTTCGATGGGAATTTTTTTGATCGTCAATCCTTCGTGCAGCAGAACGAGCAGCGCCATCATTCTTCTCCTTTGGATGTGGGGTTGTTCCGGTTTTTAGGCCGACGCCTGGCTTTCGCGCCGTTGGTTTGTTCGGCCAGACAGGCGTCGATGGCCTTGGCCAGCGTTGCGGCCGAATCGAAGCGCTGGGCTGCCTTCTTGGCCAGCAGTTTTTTGACCAGCGCCTGGCAGCAGGACGGGATGTCCGGGCTGAACTCGGTCAAGGGCGCTGGAGGGGTATGGTTGATGGCATACAAAACCGCTGTGATGGTGTCCCCCTTGAAGGGCTTGGCCGCGCACAGTAGCTCATACAGTACGATGCCCAGTGAAAAAAGGTCTGAACGGCCATCCAAACTCTCGCCGGTCACCTGTTCCGGTGACATGTAGTTGGGGGTGCCGAGAATAACGCCGGTGCGCGTTTGGGAGGCATCCACCACCTGGGCGATTCCGAAATCGGTCACTTTGACCCGGCCGTCGGCCAGGAGCATGATGTTGGCCGGCTTGATATCCCGGTGAACCACCCCCTGGCGGTGGGCGTAGTCCAGGGCGGCGGTAACCTCCGCAATGACGGCCAGCACCCGGGGCGGTGGCAGCAGATGGCTGGGCATGCAATAATGGGTTAGTTCTTCGCCCTCGAGCCGTTCCATGGCGATGTAGGCCATGTCATGTTCTTCGCCCACATCGTAGATGGCCACAATGCTGGGATGAGATAATTTGCCGGCCGCCTCGGCTTCGCGGAAAAAGCGCGCTTTGACCTCGGCCAGCTCGGCGGGGGCGACCTGCGCGTATTCCAGTGTTTTGATGGCCACCTCACGGTTGATCTTCGGGTCGCGGCCGAGAAAAACCGTTCCCATGGCGCCCCGGCCCAGTTCTCTCAAGATCTCGTAGCGGCCGAAGGTGGGTTTGGCGTGGGTATCGTCCATCAGCAGGGGCGTCTCCCCTCTGCCGGCGGCAACGCTCCAGGCCATGGTGCCGTCCAATGGTTTGAGCCGGCTGCTGCGCTTGTCGACATCTTTGAAGGCGCCGCCGGTGCGGATATGCTGGTAAATGGCCAGGGCTTTGTTGAGCATTCGCTTGCGTTCGAAATCCAGCGCCAGGTTGTAGAGGAGATTTTTGACCGATTCGTTCCGAACCGGGCACTGCATATACTTCTCATAGGCCATATCGAGCATGCCCTGCTCCTGGAAGGAAAGGCCCAGCGCCTTGTCGGCCTCCATCTTTTCTTGCTTCATATCGCGCGAATAGCTCGTGAACCGGATCAGCACAAACCCGCCGCAGGCCAGCCAAACCGGTCCGAACAGCTCGATGCGGTAGCCGTATCCCAGCAAAAGACCGACCCCCAGGGCATACCACGTCAGTATGAAGATCGCGAGAATGGCGGCTCCGACGCTGACATGGACGCGGGGGATCACGAACAACAGGAAGAATGCGAAGTAGAGCAGGGCCACAATTTCCAGGGCCCGGGCCCATGACGGCCTGGAAAGCCGCACCGGCGACAGAATCCGGGCCAGCAGGTTGGCGTTGATCTCAACGGCCGCGGCCCGCTCGCGTCCAGCGACGCGATACGCCGGTGCTATCTCTTCGGCGGTCGCGCCGATCAGGACGATCTGATCTTTGAACAGGGTCGCATCGATGGTGCCGTCGAGCACATCCACAAAAGAGTAGGACCGCCGGCGGGTCCAGTCGTGGTCCACGTTGAGCGGCATTTGGTAATCGCCGTCCAGGACCAGTTGCAGGTGCTTGGCGTGCAGGCGCGGCTGGCCGAAATAATCCAGTTGGAGCGTTATATCCCCCAACTGGCTGTTGATCTGCTTGAGGGCCAGTTGGAGGGCGAAGGCCGGGAACAAGCGGCCCTGATATTCGACGATCAGGGGTACGCGGCGCAAGGTGCCATCCGGATCTTCGGCCAGGTTCAGATGCCCCAGTGCACCGGCCTTGGCTGCCAGATCTTCGAAGGGGTAGCGGACGCCGGAAGCGGTCGTCGGCGCTTGGGGCCCGTTGCCCAGGACCCTCGCGAGCGACGGCGGGATGCTGCCGGCGCCGAACGGCAATGCCTGGACATTGAGCGAGTGGACGACCAGGAGCCGCGGCAGCTTGTCATCCTCCGTCGCACCGGTGGTTTCGTTGGTGAAACGGATCGGCAGCACCACATTCCGGGTTCGGCGGATCGCGGCGATCAGTTCTGCGTCGTGATCGAGAACTGCTTCGGCCTCCTTGAGCATGGTCGCAACCACGCCGGTGGTGCGTTTTTCACCGCTCCATTGAGGGGCGGCGATTTGCGTTTGCAACTCCCGCACGGCCAGCAGGCCGGGACTCGGATCGGGTTGCGCAACCAGCACGCAAATGCCCAACGCCTCGGGTTTGTGCGTCGAGAGCAACCGCACCATTTCGGCCAACCGTGCACGAGGCCAGGGCCATGCGCCGATCCGGTCAAGGCTCTTATCGTCGATGGCCACGATGGCAATGGGGGCGGGGTCCGGAGCGCGGAAATGGCTTGCCCAGAAATCATAATTTTTGTTTTCCAGGGATTCCCATGGGTTCAGGGGAGACAACATGCCGGCCAGGATGAGACTGCTCATCAAAGCGATCTGGACGAGAGGGGCGCGCAGAACTCTTTTCACCATAGACCCATTCATTCAGGCTGTCGGCAACATCGGTTCGCAATCGCTTGCGCCAGCGGCAAGCCACCGTTGGGCAGGTGCCCGGACGACAGCCTTTACGACGCAAGGGCAGGGGCGTGCGGTTCCCAAAGTGTACCCTATTTTGGGGGTGGACCGCCATTCTTAATTTTCTGGTTTCTGGTTTTACACTTCGTTTAAGCTGGGTGTTCATCGACAATCCACTTGCGCGCCGTTTCAAGGCGCACTAAGAAAGGATCGCAGCCCCAAGTGGCCATTGAAAGGATAGAAGTATGGGAGTACCCATCGACGCCGATTGGATCAAGGCTGTCATCACAGCCTTCATCGACCGCTCCCCGGAAAACAACCTGGGCGCTGCGATGCCGGAACAAGCCTTTGGCACGCCGCTGGTCGGCTTTTCAGCCGGAGACGACCCGCTCTACGAGGCCTACAAGGAGCATGTCGGCCCTTTTTTCATGACGCCGTGGGAGCTCTTTGCCCTCACCTTCGGGGACCCCGGCATCGCTCCCGGAAACCTGACCGTGATCAGTTACATTCTGCC
>JBAQGR010000196.1:0-12581 GCA_049287895.1 Desulfatitalea sp. | reverse complement strand
GCTCGAAGAGGATCTCGGCCCGATCAGCGCCTATGGGCATTAGGGTCGAGGGCACGGCCTTGTGCCGGTAGCGCACCCGGGTCATGACGGGGATGGGGCTATGGGGCGGGGGGGCGATCCAGTTGATCTGGTGAATGCGGCAATGGGCAGCGAGCAGGTCCTTTTTCCCACCGACCACCAGGCAATTGCGATTGGGGTCCAGGCGCACGACATAATAGGGTTCGGCGGCCGGGCAGTCGATGCCGCGGCGTTGGCCGATGGTGAAGCGATGCAATCCCTTGTGGCGGCCCACGGTCCGGCCCTGGAGATCTTCGATGGTACCGGGTCGCGGGGTAAATTGCGGTTGTTGGGCCAAAAAGTCGCCATAGGTGCCGGTTTTGATGAAACAGACATCCTGGCTCTCCAGGGCTGTGGCCGGAACAAGCCCGCGTTGGCGCGCCAGGCGACGGGTCTGCTCCTTGGTCATGGCTCCCAAGGGCAAAGAGGCTACCGCAAGCTGCCGCTGGGTAAGCCGCGACAGGAAATAGGATTGCTCCTTTTGCTTGTCTATACCGCTCAACAAACGCATACGCCCGTCGGCAGCCGTGTCAATGCGGGCGTAGTGGCCGGTAGCGATTTGCGCGGCGCCTAAAGCGCTGGCTTTTTCCCAGAGAATATCGAACTTGATCGCCGGATTGCAAACCAGGCAGGGGTTGGGGGTTTTGCCCAAGCCGTAGGTGGATACAAAATAGTCCACCACCCGACTTTGGAATTCCGCGCGCAGGTCGATAATATATAAAGGAATGTCAAGCTGATCGGTCAGGGGTTGCAGGGTTCGCCGGGCATGGTCCTCCATGGCCGAAAAAGCGGCATCGGCCTTGGACAGACGGTCGGGTGCTACGCCCGCCTCGTATCCACTCAGAAAGTGCAGCGCGATGAGCGGTCGGCCCTGGTCCTTGAGCAGGGCGGCAGCCACCAACGAATCGATGCCGCCGCTCATGGCAATGGCGGTGCTGGGTTGCATTTAGAAAAAAGCCTGGCGAATGGGTCTTACTTTCATGGCCCGCGGCGGGCAGGCCGGAACACACAGCTCGCACACACTGCATTTCTGCTGGTCAAAAACGACTGCCATCTCTGGCCGCCGGATGGAAAGGGCACCGGTGGGGCAAACAGCCGTGCACGCCCCACATTGGATGCAGACCGCATCATCCCGTTTGACTTCCTGGGAGGCGTTTTGTACATCAACGCCTTGGGATTTGAGGTATTGGATGCCTTCCTTGAAATTTTTGCGCTGGCCCGAAAGCTCCAACACCATGTATCCTTCCTTGCGTGGCAGGATACCTGCGTTGAGGATGTTGAAGACCAGGTCGTAATTGCGGGCCAGGTTGCAAACCAGCGGTTTTTGAACTTCGGCCTTGGGAAAACGCAGAATGAGAATCTTCGAGTACACAAAAAACCTCCAAACGGGATTGTGGTGCCGGATAAGACAGCACTCTAATGGTAACCCTAAACCCTGTCAACACCATAAAAGCCAATAAAACCATGAACTCATTTGCTTACAGAACCACAAGCCTGGCCATCAAAACGCTCTCCAACCTCTCCAGAGCGCGGGTCAATCTGCACGGCACGGAGAATATCCCCGAAGGCGCCAAAATCTTTGTGGTCAACCATTTCACGCGCCTCGAAACCTTATTGGTACCTTACTATCTGCACAAATTGTTGAAAATACCCATCTGGTCTCTGGCCTCCGCGGAATTCTACGGCGGCGCACTGGGGCGTTTCCTGGAATCGGTGGGCGCGGTTTCGACCAACGACCCCCATCGCGACCGCCTGATCGTGAAAACATTGCTGACCAACGAGGCCGGCTGGGTCATCTTCCCCGAAGGCCGCATGGTCAAAAACAAAAAGATCATCGAAGGGGGCCGTTATATTGTTTCCCACGCGGGTGGCAAACACCCGCCCCATAGCGGTGCCGCTCATCTGGCGTTGCGCACCGAGTTCTACCGCCAGCGCTTTTTGTGGCTGATCCAGCACGCTTCCGCCGAAGCCGAGCGGCTCTACCCGCTGTTCAATCTTTCCGCCTTGTCCGGCATGAGCTCCCTGGGCACCTGCATCGTTCCGGTGAATCTGACCTACTATCCGTTGCGCGCCCGCGTGAACATTCTCAATAAGCTGGCCAATCGTTTCATGGAGGATTTGCCCGAGAAGTTCAGCGAAGAGCTGATGACCGAAGGCACCATGCTGACCGCCGGCGTGGATATCGATATCCGTTTCGGCCCGGCCATCCCCATAGAGCCCTATCTAGAGGTGCCGGCCATCCGCAAAGATATCCAAAAACCAGACCCGTTTGGTTTCGACGACCCGCTGCCGTGCCTGCAATGCATGCGCAAGGCAGCGCTTCAGATCATGCAGCAGTACATGGGAAACATCTACCGCATGACCACGGTCAACCACGACCATGTCTTTGCCTCGCTGCTCAAACACAGCCCCCGTCGCCGCATTCGGATGAACAACTTTCGTCGTCGCGCCTTTCTGGCCATCCAGCAGGGCACCCCCCAGGAAACGCTCCACCTGCATACCAGCCTGCAAGAGACGCAGAACCACCTTTTGCTGGACGACCGCTACAGCAAGCTGGCCGATTTTCTCTCCATCGCCGAAGAGACCGGCGTGGTCACGCCAGCGCCGCCCTATTTGCTGCTCGATCGCCGCAAGCTGCGCGGTATATTCGATTTCCACCGCGCTCGGGTGGACAACCCGGTTGCGGTAATGGCCAATGAGGTCGAGCCGTTGACTGCGCTGCAGCGCAAGATTTCATGGCTCTGCTGGATGCCCGGCTTCGTTCTGCGAGCCCGCATCGCCCGCTTTTTCGTGGAGAAGGCTGAGTTGGAGTTCGCAGAGGACTACCAGCGCTACCACATCGCCGGGGAAAGCAAACCGCGCGCCATCGGTAAACCCGTGCTGATCCGCGGCCGATCCCGAAAGGTGGGCATCCTGCTGTGCCACGGTTACATGGCCGCGCCGGCCGAAGTCCGCACCCTGGCCGAGTATCTGGCCCGGCTGGGATACTGGGTCTATATGCCCCGGCTCAAGGGACACGGCACTGCCCCTGAGGATCTGGCCCAGCGATCATACACCGAGTGGATCCGTTCGGTGGAAGAGGGCTACCTGGTCATGCGCCACCTGTGTCGGCATGTGGTGGTCGGCGGTTTTTCCACCGGTGCGGCTCTCGCTCTGGAGTTGGCCAGTCGGGTGGAAGAGTTGCGCGGCGTCTTTGCTGTTTCCGCGCCATTGCGCCTGCAATACGCCGCTTCGCGCCTGGCGCCCTTGGTGGACACCTGGAACCGCCTCATGCACCGGATGAATTGGGATGAAGCCAAGAAAGAGTTTGTGGAAAACCACCCGGAAAACCCGCATATCAACTACGCCCGCAACCCCATCGCCGGCGTGCGCGAGCTGGAACGACTGATGGATTTTGTCGAACCCCGCCTGGCCGCCATCCAGATTCCGGCCCTGGTGGTGCAGTCCAAGGAGGACCCCGTGGTCAACCCCAAGGGGTCGGAGCGCATCTTCCACTTGATTGGATCGGCCGAAAAGCAGTATATGGCCTTCAACATAAAGCGCCATGGCATTCTGCTCGGTGAAGGCTCCGAGCGGGTTCATCGCGTCATCGGCCAGTTCGTCCAGCAAATCTTCTCCGGTGGTGCCGTACCGAAAGCGGCAGCGCCGATGCGGCTCGCGGACGAGGAGTAGAAAACTATCATGAATGCCATTGCCCTGGTGATCCTGGCAGCCTTGGTGATCGACGTCGTGGTGAATCTGACCGCAGACATCCTCAACCTCAAGCGGCTGCGCAGCGAACTGCCCAAGGCTTTTGCCGGATGGTACGATGCGCCGCGGTATCGCCGTGCCCAGGCGTATTTGCGCGTCAACACTCTTTTCGGATGGCTTACCGCACTAGTGGATTTGGCGGTACTACTCCTCTTCTGGTTCGGCGGCGGCTTTGCATACCTGGATGGATGGGTGCGCGGCCTGGCCCTGTCGCCGCTCGTCAGCGGCTTGATCTTCATCGGCACCCTGGTGGCGGCCAAAGCCGTGCTGGCCCAACCGTTCGATGCCTATGCCACCTTTGGCATCGAGGCCCGCTTCGGTTTCAACCAGACCACCTGGCGCACCTATCTCCTCGACCGCATCAAAGGCATCGGTTTGGCCTTGCTGCTGGGCGGCCCGCTGCTATCCGCCGTGCTGCTCTTCTTTCAACATGCCGGCCCCCGTGCTTGGTGGTCTGGGGTTATGTGCAAATTTGGTAACCGGGCGGATCCTTTGATGCGGTCCAGCGGCAGCGGATCGTGCCGTATCGGGGCTAGCACCCGGCGGATGCCGCCATCTTAATGGGAAACGCCCCTTTCCGCCAACTCACCCACATCCTCCTCGGGGGATGGTATGGCGATTGCAATAGTGCAATTTGGTTTCGCCAAATTCCTATCGAACTCTCGAAAACCCAAGCGGATCTGGAGGTGCGCGATGAGTCCAATCGGACGGACATGGAAGTTGAGCTTGAGCGTGATGATGCTTTGCCTGATCTGGGCTTGCGGGGGAGGCGACGATGATTCCGATGCTTCGCCCACGAACCCGGCGACCGCGACAACCGCAGCCCCATTTTTCAATCCGCCGGGCGGCACCTATCCCGACGACATCCAGGTGAGCATCGCATCCGCGACTGCGGATGCGGTTATCTATTACACCACCAATGGGGAGACCCCCAGCAGCACCTCCGCTCGCTATGTGGCTCCCATTCCAGTATCCGGAGATGGAACCTCCCTGAGCATCGCGGCCGTGGCGGTCAAAGACGGCTTGTCCAACAGCGATATCGTCAGGGCAAGCTATACCATCGATGCCAGCGCACCGGCAGCCGGCAATTGCGCCAATCCGCGCCCGGAGTGGCTGCTGTGCGAAGATTTCGAGGCCGGCAACGGCGATTTCGACGCCTGGTATGCCACCACCGATTTTTTATCCGGCCAGGGCACCGAGGATCGAGGCCGCATGACGATTGCCGCGGACATCGTTCACTCCGGTCGCCACGCACTGTACATGTCTGCAGCCGCGGCTTCCGGCTATGAGGGCGCCGGTCTGGATTGGTGGGCTTGTGATGGAAACCAGACCACCAATTGCCCGTTGCGCGGTTTTGACCAACTCTACTTTAGTGCCTGGGTTCGATTCGCCGAGGATCATCGCTACATTCACCATTTTTTAGCGATTGCCGGAAGCCAGTCGAACGACTTCTGGTATCACGGCACGGCCGGGTGTCTGCCGGACGGTGCTCTGGCCATGGGAACGACGGTAGACTACCGGGAAAATAGCAGGGAGAGTTTTTTCTACACCTATTTTCCCGAGATGGTGTGCGATACACGCTGTGAACGCTATGCCGATGTGGACCAAATCTGCCAGGATTGCCTGGGAAAGGGCCTGCCCACCTGCACCGTTCAGCCCCAATGCTGCTGGGGCAATATTTTTGAACCCGCTCCGCCGGTGACTTTTCCAGTGGGCGCGTGGTTCCGTCTTGAAATGATGATGAAAGCCAACACCCCCGGCCAGCATGACGGCGAGATGGCTTACTGGATCAACGGCGTCATGGCCCATCACGTAACCGGGATGATGTGGCGCATCAGTCCCACCCTGATGATCAATCGGGTGCGCTTGCAGCATTACATCACGCCTTCCGACGCCCAAGGCCATAGCAACCGGGTATGGTTCGACGACGTCGTGGTGAGCACCCAACCCATCGGCGGATAGTGTCGCTTTGGAGAAGCCGGACCCTCGCGGAGCAGGTCGAGACCCGGCTGGCCTCAGGGGCAAACAGCCGGGGAACGCAATGAAGGGCGGTGGGCGATTACTCCTGGCCGCGGATCAGCATGGTGGCCGGATCCAGGACCAGTGGTGGTTGGGCTTCGCTTAAGCGACAGCCTTTGAGGGCTTTGACCTGTATGGTGTTCGCCACCGGTTGCAGGGCCACGGCCACATCGAAGAGCGCTTGCACCGGCGAGAGCTGCACGGGCAGGCCATCGGGGGCCGGCGCTTCGTGGCGATGGGTAGTAATGGTGAACCAGATGGGCAGCCCGAGTTTTTGCGCCAATAGTTTGAGTTCGTCCAAAACGCCGTGGACCTCGGGTTCAAAGGGCTGGCCGTCGATGATGATCATGTGCGGCGTGAAGATGCCCTGGGAGGTGAGGTCGGTAAGTCGCTCTTCGAGCTTGGGTGCGCTGAAACCTTCCACCTGAAAGGTCATGATGAAACGGTGACGGACGATGGTGTCCCACAGCTGATCCATGTGGGGCACCTCGTGCTGCTGGGCCAACCGGCCCAATACTTCCTTGTACCAGAGGTTGACCTTGCCCACGGGTTCGTTCAGGCTGATGTGCAGTACATTTTTACTGCGCAGCATGGTGTTGAGGGCGATTTGAATCACCAGGGCGGTTTTGCCCACGCCGGCGCGGGCCAGGACCGCGCCGAACTGGCCGGGTCCGATGATGTCGTCGCTTTCGTGTCCCAACAATCGCAGGGGATTGCGCAGGATGAGATCTTGTTTGAGCATGGCCAAACTCCTTTCCTTGAGGCGAATCACCCGGCGGGGCGTTGCATCCGCCGCGGGGTGCGGGCAGGCGGCGCGGCGCCGGGCGGCGCGATCATTGGGGATCGCTCCCGAATCCATCGTGAGCATGCACGGTTACTCCGCTTAGGCCACTTTTTGCTTCTTTTCGGCGGCCTTCTTGGCGATCTCTTCGGCAATGGACTGCGGCACCTGCTTGTAGGTGGCAAATTCCATAGTGAACTGGGCCTTGCCCTGGGTCAGGGAGCGCAAGACAGTGGAGTAGCCGAACATTTCCGCCAGGGGTACCTGGGATTCGATGGCGCACATGACCCCTTCGTCCTGGGCGCCGACGATCATGCCGCGGCGCTGGTTCAGCGACCCCATAACCGGGCCCTGGAACTCCGTGGGGGTTTCCACGACCACTTTCATGATTGGTTCTTGGACGACTGGTTTGGCTTTGGCGAAGGCTTGCAGGAAACCGCCGCGGGCCGCGGCCTGGAAGGCCATATCCGACGAGTCCACGCTGTGGGAGGCGCCGTCGTTGAGTACGACCCGGATGTTGGTCAGGGGAAACTCCAGTTTGGGACCCTTGGCCATGCAGTTTCGAAAACCCTTCTCGCATGCGGGAATATATTGGGTCGGCACCGTGCCGCCGCGCACCTCGTCGCTGAAAATAAAATCTTCTTCCGCGCAGGGTTCGATATATCCGGCCACGCGGCCATACTGGCCCGAGCCGCCGGTCTGCTTTTTGTGGATATAGTCGAATTCGGCCTTCTGGGTGATGGTTTCACGATAGGCCACCTGGGGTGCGCCCGTGATCACTTCGGCGCTGTATTCGCGGCGCATGCGCTCGATATAGACCTCCAGGTGCAATTCGCCCATGCCCGAGATGATGGTTTCGTTGGTCTCGTCGTTGACATAGGTCTTGAAGGTCGGGTCCTCCTTGGTGAAGCGGTTGAGCGCCTTGGACATGTTGATTTCCGATTTGTGATCCTTGGGTGCGATGGCAAGCGAGATCACCGGTTCGGGAACGTACATGGAGGTCATGGTCAGGCTGACGCCAGGTGAGACAAAGGTGTCGCCCGAAGCACAATCGACGCCGAACATGGCACCGATGAATCCAGCCGACAGTTCGGAAATCTCTTCCATCTGGTCGGCGTGCATGCGCACCAGGCGGCCGATCTTGATCTTCCTGCCGGTGCGGACATTGATCACTGTGTCGCCCTTGGCCATTTTGCCCTGATAGACACGAATATAGGTCAATTGACCGTATTGGCCGTCTTCCAGCTTAAAGGCCAGGGCCACGGTGGGCAGGGTTATGTCGGTTTTGAGGATCACCGGAGCTTCCCCGGCGCTCAGATCCAAGGCCTGGTTGACCACATCGGCCGGGCTGGGCAGCAGTTGCGTCACAGCGTCGAGCAGCAGTTGCACCCCTTTGTTCTTGTAGGCCGATCCCAGAAATACCGGGGTCAGTTTGCGCTGCAAGGCCCCGGCGCGGATGGCATTGAGCAGCAGGTCGGCCGGCACCGGCTTTTCTTCCAGCACCATTTCGGTCAATTCGTCGGAGAAGAGGGTGGCGGCGTCGATGAGCGCTTCGCGCTGCCGGGCCGCCGTCTCGCGCAGTTCGGCCGGAATCTCCTGCTCGTCTATGATCTCGCCGTTTTCGCCATTGAAGTAGTAGGCCTTCATGCGGATCAGATCGATGATGCCCACATGATCCATTTCCAGACCGATGGGAATCTGCATGGCCACGGCGTTGTGGCCCAGCTTGGACCTGAGCTGTTCGATGACGCGCGTGGGGTTGGCGCCGTTGCGGTCGCACTTGTTAATAAAGGCGATGCAGGGCACGTTGTAGCGCTTCATCTGCTGGTCCACGGTGATGGATTGGGATTGCACGCCACCCACCGAGCAGAGGACCAGGATAGCGCCGTCCAGCACGCGCAGCGAGCGCTCTACCTCAATGGTGAAGTCCACGTGGCCCGGGGTGTCGATGATGTTGATTTGATGGCCTTTCCATTCGCAGTAGGTGGCGGCCGAAGCGATGGTGATGCCGCGCTCCCTCTCCAACTCCATGGAATCCATGGTGGCGCCGACACCGTCTTTGCCTTTGACGTCATGAATGGCATGGATCCGATGGGTGTAGAAGAGCACCCGCTCGGTCAGGGTCGTTTTGCCGGAATCGATGTGGGCGCTGATGCCGATGTTGCGTACATTCTGGGTGTTGGTGTTCATCGTTCACTTTCCTTTTTTACATTTCCATGACCCGCTTGACGCGGGCCTTGACTCATCCCTTTCTTATCGTCCCGCAGGCGCCGATAGTTGAGCGATTATTGCGGCGTCCCATCCCTTTGCTGTCAGGAAGGGAGCGGCTCTTTTCCTTACCCGTCATGTGAGGATTGGATCTACAGGACTATTATGATCGTAGGATGAGCATTTCCATAATTTGAACCGCACAGGCAAATGAAAAACCCTCATCTGGGGGACCACCAAATGAGGGGCTATGTCTTTGAAAAAACGCTAACCTAATCCCATCGAGTGGTGTTGTCAATAGAAAAAATGGTGTAACCCCCTCACCGGCGATAACCGAATACCTGGCCTCTGGCACCGCCCCTTCGGTATTTGCAATAGTCGTCCAAAATGGCGGCATGGTCAAAGACAAGTGGGGTGGGCAGTTTTTCGATGCTGAAAAGGACGGCCTTAAGGGCGTCATCCGAGGCCGTGGGCGTGCCTGTGGCCGTGGCGATGAAGACGGTGGAAACGGTGTGGTGGCGCGGATCGCGTCGGGGGTCGGAGTAGGTGTGCATCTGTTCGACGAGCGCCACATCCAGGGAGGTCTCTTCCTTTGCTTCGCGGATAGCCGCTTGTTCTATGGTTTCGCCATAATCCACAAAGCCGCCGGGCAAGGCCCATCCGTGCGGCGGATTCTTGCGCTCGATCAGCACGATACCCCCGTCGCATTCGATGATGATATCCACGGTGAGCAATGGGTTGCGAGGGGTCAAGCCTTGGGAGTGCCCGGCCGGCTTATCGGTTTCATCATTCATCATCGTCGATAATTACCACGCCGTCGGCATCGCGCTTGACGTGGGTGATGCCCGGCGCTTGTTTTTCGAGGGAGGCGAGCAAGGGGCCGGGCTCCTCGGATTTGGTTTTGGCCCGATGAGCCAGAGCCGCCTTGATGGCGGCATGCAACTCGTGACTGGTGCACGGCTTGGTCAGGAAGCGGAAAATTTCGCTTTCGTTGATGGCCTTGATGGCCGCTTCCACGGAGGCGTATCCGGTCAAGATGATCCGCACGGTATCCGGATAGCGTTCGCGAACAATGGATAAAAACTCCGATCCCGGCATGCCGGGCATGCGCTCGTCGGAGACGACCACCTCCACCTTGTGGCGCTCCAGCAGGTCGAGAGCCTCGTGGGCCGAGGGAGCGGTCAAAACCAGATAGGGGGCTTGGGAAAGCATCTTTTTGATGGCGTCGAGCACCATGGGTTGATCATCGACAACCAGAATTGTGGCGATGGCGTGCATGGCAACATCCTTATTATATCCTGGTCATATTCTGTCTGGCGTGGCTTTCACTGATGATTACCTAACCATCAACCTCCTGAACCTGTCAATCCTTTTCAGGCTTCAATTGTATTCTTGACTATCTCCGGAAACTTAGATCATATAGCCCCCCATTGCGGTTGGTGCCTAAAGGAGATACGGATGGACATCAAAGCCTGTTGCCCGGATAAATTGGTCAGCGCCCACGAGGCGCTATTGAAGATAAAAAACGGAAGCCGGATTTTTATCGGCACCGGTTGCGGTGAACCCCAGCATTTGATTCGTACCATGGTGAGCAACTCCATTCTGCAGGATGCCGTCATCTATCAAATGCTCTCGATAACCCTGTCCAAGTATGTGGACGATCCCAACTTTTTGAAACGGTTTGCCCTCAAGCTGTTTTTCATCAGCACCAGCATGCGCAAGGCGGCGTTCGAAGGCAAAATCGATTATCTGCCGGCCTATCTATCCCAGATCCCCAACATGTTCGCCAGCCATCGCATCGGCCTGGATGTGGCCCTGGTGCAGGTCAGCCCGCCGGACCGTTTCGGCTATTGCAGTTTGGGCATTTCCGTTGATATCACCAAGGCCGGTCTGGATGCCGCGCGCATGGTGATCGCCCAGGTCAACCCCCGGATGCCCCGCACCTGGGGCGATTGTATCGTGCATGTGGACGAGATCGACTATTTCGTGCTTTTTGAGGAACCGCTGGTGGAAGCCGTGCAGGTTGCCAAAAACTCTGAGGTAACCACGCGCATCGCTTACTACGTCAACCAGTTGGTGGACGACGGGGCCACCATTCAGGTGGGATTCGGTCACTTGCCCAACGCCATCTTGCCCCATTTGATGGACAAAAAGGATTTGGGTGTCCACACCCAGGTGATCACCGATTCGTTTCTGCCCTTGCTGCAAAAAAATGTGATCACCAATAAGAAGAAGACCTTGCTTCCGGGCCGCGTGGTGGCCTCGTTGTGCATGGGATCGGAGCAGCTCTATAACTATGTGGACGATAACCCCCAGTTTTACTTCCGCGCCTCGGATTTCGTGAACGACCCGACGGTCATCGCCCGCAACGACAATCTGGTCTCCATCTCGTCGGCCCTGGAGGTCGATCTGACCGGGCAAGTGTGCAGCGACTCCATGGGGTATCTCTTTTACAGCGGCATCGGCGACCAGGTCGATTTTTTGCGTGGCAGCGCCATGTCCAAAGGTGGCTTTTCCATTATCGCTCTGCCCTCCACGGCCCAGAACGGCAAGGTGTCGCGCATCGTGCCGAGTCTGAGCGAAGGCGCGGGCGTGGCCACCACGCGCGGTGACGTCAACTTCGTGGTCACCGAATACGGCGTCGCCGAACTCAAGGGCAAAAGCATCTACCAGCGCGTGATGGAACTGGCCCAGATCGCCCATCCCAAATTTCGCGAAGAGTTGATCGATGTGGCTAAAAAACGTCACTACATATTTGCCGACCAGTTGCCGCCGGCCCAGGACGACCTGATTTTTTTGGAAGGTTATAAATCGCGCGTTACTTTGCGCAACGGCAAGATCATCGAGTTCCGCCCCCTGCTGCCTTCGGACGAGTTCGCCTATCGCAATTTCTTCTATTCGCTGAAAGAGGAGACGATCTATCTGCGCTTCTTTTATAAGATGAAGCTCTTTTCCCATGAGCATGCCCAGCAGCAATGGGCCAGCGTGGACTACCGCAAAAACATGTCGATCATCGGGATGGTCCAAAGAGGCGGTTTCCAGGAGATCGTAGCCATTGGCTCCTATGCCGACGAGGGAACCGGTCGCGCCGAGGTGGCCTTTGTGGTGCGCGAAGATTTCCAAGGCATGGGCGTGACCTCCCATATGCTGCCGCTGCTGGAGTCCATTGCCAAGGAAAACGGCTTCCGCGGTTTTGCTGCTACCGTGCTCAAGGAGAATAGATCCATGCTGCGGGTATTCAAAAAGAAATATCCCAACGCCAAGGTCGATGTCGGCGGCGGCATCGACAATACGATCATCATGGATTTTAACCCGGAGGCCGCCCCTGCCGACGCGACCGATAAAACCCAGCCGTGACCGGTGGACGCATGCAGGTCGGATCTGAACAGTGGCGGCTGCTACTGGTCCAAGGCGCGCTGGAAATGGGCCTGCCCCTGGCCTCTCTCCACCTGGACCGGATGGGCCTGCACGCCCAGGCGCTTCTGGAATGGAACCGCACCACCAATCTGACCGCGATCACCGATCCTATGGAAATGGCCGTCAAGCATTTCCTGGACGCCATCGGGCCCAGCATCCATATTCCCTGTGAGGGGGAACTACTCGATATCGGCACCGGCGCAGGGTTTCCGGGTATCCCGCTCAAAATCTTGCGGCCCGGCCAACCCATGATGCTCATCGATGGATCGCGTAAGAAGATCACCTTCGTTAAGCATATCATCCGCCTATTGAAATTGGAGAAGATCACCGCCACCCAGATGCGGGCCGA
>JBAQGR010000195.1:0-5683 GCA_049287895.1 Desulfatitalea sp. | reverse complement strand
TCTCCATGGCGGCCTACGCCGGCGCGCCCGTGATCCTGGTGGCCGACATCCATCGCGGCGGCGTCTTCGCCCAGATCGTAGGCACCCTGGCATGCCTGGACGAAGTTCACCGCCGGCAGATTCAGGGGCTGATCATCAACCGCTTCCGGGGAGATATGGATCTGTTTAAGGATGGGGTCCGCTGGATCGAGGCACGCACCGGCCGGCCGGTCTTGGGCGTGCTTCCCTGGTTCAACGCTTTTTCCATCGAAGCCGAAGACGCGGTGACCATCGAGCAACCCGCTGGCAATGGCGCCGTCGGTGCAGGGCCGTGCATCGCGGTCGTACGCTTACCCCACATTGCCAACTTTACCGACCTCGACCCGTTGATGCGCCTGGAGGGCCTCCGGGTGGTTTACCTGGAAAAGGTGCGGGATTTGACGCCTTTCAACGCGGTGATCCTGCCCGGCTCCAAGAACACGCGCGGCGACTTGGGATGGCTGGGGGTGATGGGGTGGCGCGACGCGATCCGTGATTATGCCCTGGGCGGCGGGCATCTGCTGGGCATCTGTGGTGGATACCAGATGCTGGGCCGGGTGGTGCACGACCCTGACGGGGTCGAAGGCGTTGCGGGCAGCAGCGTCGGATTGGATCTGCTACCGGTGGAGACCGAACTGAAGGCGCCCAAGACCACCACGCGCACTCGTTTTTCCTGGGAAGACAACTCGGGTGAAGCATATGAAATCCATATGGGGCAAACCCAACGCCTGGACAGCCGGCCACTGTTCCGGGTTCATTCGCGCAATCAAATGGCCTGCGACGACGCGGACGGCTGCATCTCCGCGGACGGCCGCATCCTGGGGACCTATCTCCACGGTATTTTCGATGCGCCTGGCATCGCGCGGCGATGGTTGACCCATATCGGGTTGCCCCAGGTGGCCGTGAGCAGCCTCCACGGCCCCGCGGCGCGCGATCAGGCGTACGATGCCCTGGCGGAGCATGCGCGGCAGTATTTGGACATCGAGGCGATTACCAGGATGATAGAAGCGTCGAAATCCGTATAAGGAAAAACAATGATCCACGGTCACGGCGGCAACATCCATGCATTGGCGCACCGGCTGGGGTGTCGGCCCGAAGAGATTATCGACGTGAGCAGCAATATCAATCCCTTGGGGCCGCCGCCGGGCTTGATGGCCTATCTTAAGGAGAACATGGCGGTTATCGGTCGCCTGCCGGAGGTGGACAGCCACGGTATTACCGCGCAGATGGCGTCGTCCCTGGGTGTCGACCCGGAGTGCGTTCTGGCTGGAGCCGGTACGACCCAATTCATCTACACTTTATTTCCGGCCCTCGCATCGCGCCAAGTGCTCATCGTGGGTCCCACCTATGCCGATTACGCCGATGCGTGTCGCCTGCATCATATAGAGCCGCAATACTTCATGACGAATGCGGAAGATTGTTTTCAGCCCGACAGGGTTCAGCTTGACCAGCAGTCCGGCGAATATGATACGGTAGTCATCTGCAATCCCAATAATCCCACGGGTGTGTTGATACCCAGGGAAGCATTGTCAGCGCTCTGCCGCCGGCATCCCGACACCCGTTTCGTGATCGACGAATCCTATCTGCCATTCGTGCCCGACGCCGAAGGCCACAGTATGGTCGCCAGCGGGCTGGAGAACGTGATCGTGCTGCACTCGCTGTCGAAGATCTATCGCTTGCCCGGACTGCGTATCGGCTTTGCCATCGGAGCCGCGCCGGTCATCGCGCGCCTGCAGCGATGCGTAACGCCCTGGAGCCTTAACACTCTGGCCCAGGCGGCCGTTGCGTACATTTACGAGCACGGGGAAGAGATGGTAGCATTCATTGAGCAGACGCGCCGCTATGTCGTAGATGAACGCCAGCGCTTTTTTAAGCGTTTGCGCGGCAACGGCGGGTGGACATGCTATCCCAGCCAAACCTCATACTTTCTTATCCGCCTGCCTGAAGCCATGACGGCCGCGGGTGTGTGTGCGCGTTTTGCCCGCGAGCGTATCCTTGTGCGCGACTGCTCCAATTTTTATGGCTTATCGGAACGATTCATCCGCGTCGCCATCCATCAGAAGAAGGAGAATGACAAGATCGCCGAGATGCTCGTTGGGCGGACGCACCGGACGGAGGATCGATGCTGATCGATGGTGCCCTGGCAGTCCCACCGTGGCTCACCATTCCAGCCGCATTGGCTTTGGACTTGATGCTGGGCGACCCCCACGGCTGGCCCCATCCGGTGCGCTGGATGGGCCGGGCCATCAGTTGGTTCGAGCCTGTCTGCCGCAAGACCTGGAAAAATGAACGCTGGGCCGGCGCGTTTTTTGCCGTGGTCTTGATCGCGGCGAGCTGGGCGATTGCTTTTGGGATTGTGAAAGCGATGGAGGGGGTACACCCTGTCCTCGGCTTTTGGGTTGAAACAGTATTGATTTACTACTGTCTCTCCATACGGTCGCTCATGGATGCCGCCATGGAGATTCACGGCTTGCTGGTCCGCGGGGAGATTGATTCGGCCAGACACAAGCTCTCCTGGATCGTAAGCCGGGACGTGGATCGCTATCAGGGCGAAGATATCGCCCGGGCCACGGTCGAAACCGTGGCGGAGAACTTTGTGGACGGTGTTTTGTCACCCCTGTTTTTCACGGCCCTGGGCGGTGCGCCCCTGGCCGTGGCCTACAAGATGATCAACACGCTCGACTCCATGGTGGGCTACAAAAACGAGCGCTATATCCGCTTCGGTACCGTGGCGGCGTGCATCGATGACGCCGCCAATTATCTGCCGGCGCGCCTGTCGGTGGCGGTGATTGCCCTGGCCACCCAGCTGCTCTCCGGGCGGCATGGGCGACGTGCTTTTCAAACAGCCCTGGAAGAGGGCGGTCAGCACATCAGCCCCAACGCGGGCTATCCCGAGGCGTCCTTTGCCGGCGCTCTCGCCGTCCGGCTCAATGGTCCCAATTACTACCATGGCCGCCTGGTGCACAAGCCCTATATCGGCATTGCCTTCGACCCGGTTGCCATTGGCCACATCCCCAAAGCCTGCCAACTCATGCTGGTGGCCTCTTTTCTGGGAGTGCTGCTCTTTTCCGTTTTGTTGTGCATAGCGGGCGGTTGATGCGCAATACACTGTATCAGTTCTCCTGGGTGATCACTTCCCGCATGCACTGGAGCATCATACTTAAGTTGTAGGGTTTCTGAATAAACCCTTTGGCCTGGATCAAGACGGGGTCCTTGCCGGGTTCGTCCATGGTAAAGCCGCTGGAGATCAGTACTTTGATCTGGGGATTGATTTTGAGAATCTCGGCCAGACAATTCTTGCCGCCCATACCGGGCATGATCAGATCCAACAGGACAAGGCCGATCTCTTGCCCCTTTTGGCGGTAGAGCTGTAACGCTTCCTCTCCGCTGCCGGCGGTAAGCACGGTGTAGCCGTTGGTGGAGAGCATATCCTTGGTCAGATCCCGCAGAATGATTTCATCATCGACCACCAAAATGGTTTCACCCTGACCGGCCTGAATGGGTTCTTCCGCAACGTCCGCATCTTGTTCGGCGGCTGCGGTGATGGCCGGCAGATGGATCATGAAAGTCGTTCCCCTGCCGGGTGTGCTTTGGCAAGAGATGTGGCCGCCGTGATTTTTGATGATGCCATAGGCCATGGCCATCCCCAGGCCCGTGCCCTTGCCAATCTGTTTGGTGGTGAAGAAGGGCTCGAAAAGATGCTCCATCACTTCCGGGGACATGCCATGACCCGTGTCCGTGATGGTCAACAGGACGCAGTCGCTGGAACTTTCTATAAGGTTGATCTTGCGAAAGGCTTCGTCGGGGGCCATGTTGGCGGTTTCGATGATCATGCGTCCGCCGTCGGGCATGGCATCGCGCGCGTTGACGCCAATGTTGAGCAGCACTTGTTCCAGTTGGACTGGATCGGCATTGACGGTGAGAATGGGCTCGGTCAGGCGCAACTCGATGTCGATCATTTTGGGGATGGTGCGCTTGAGAAGCTTTTCCACCTGCTTGATCACCTGGTTGACATCCACCGGCCTGGATTTGATCTCCACTTTGCGGCCGAAGGCCAGCAGTTGCTTGGTCAGATCGGTGGCGCGCTGGGCGGCTTTTTCAATCTCCTTGAGTTTAATGGCATCCGGATCGGTGTTGTCTCTTTCCATCAGCAATATCTGCGCATAACCCATAATGGCTTGCAGCAGGTTATTGAAGTCGTGGGCGATGCCGCCGGCCAGGGTGCCGATGGCTTCCATCTTCTGGGCTTGAAGGAGCTGGGCCTCCAGCTGTTTGGTAGTGGTCAGGTCCCGGGCAAATCCACACAGCCCGGTGATCCTGCCGGAGCTGTCGGCCAGGGGAACTTTGATGCTGTGAAAAGTCTTCTGCGCTTCGGTCACCCAGCGGATCTCGTCCTGTTCGACGATCTCTCCCTGCAATACACGCGCTTCGGTTTGGCTCGTGCTCGCGGCCACCTTGGCGCCGAAAAGCTCTTCGTCGCTATGGCCGATGAAATCCTCTGCCCGAATGGCGTAGATGCGCTCCATCATGGGGTTGACCAGGGTATAGCGCAGGTGGGAATCTTTTAAAAAAATGGCGTCCTGGGCGCTTTCGACAATCGTGCGGAAACGCTTTTCGCTCTCCTTGAGCCGCTCTTCGGCCAGCCGCTTTTCTTCTCTGAACTGAATGGTTTCGAAAATCCGCTGCAACAGATTGATCAGTTCCACCGGCCGAACCGGCTTCTGCAGATAGTGGAAGGCTCCCATTTCCAGGGCCTTGACCGCTGAATCCACATCGGCAAAGGCGGTCATCAAGGCGCAGATGCAATTGGGGCGGACACGTTTGAGCTGGGTCAGCAGGTTCATGCCCGAATCGTCGGGCAGCTTCAGATCCAGCAGGGCGACCTGGGGTACGTGCCGGGCTGCCAGATCCAGGGCTTGGGCACAGGTGTTGGCGGGCAACAGATGATACCCCTCATCGCCCAGGATATCTATCAGGTTATCCGTCATGGCCTGATCGTCATCGACGATCATGATCGTTTTTTGCATCACAATCCCTCGATGGCCGGCTTCCTGATGATGCCGCTTTTGCGCGCCTGGGCCACTTCAGCGACCAGCTTCAGCAGTTGCTCCATTTTCAAGGGCTTGGTCAAATAGGTATAGGCATTCTCACTGATGGCCTGTCCAATGAGCTTCTTCATTTCACCGGCGTAACCGGTCATCAGAATGGTCATTACTTGGGGTTGAATCGCCTTGATGCGGCGATAGACTTCCAGCCCGTCGCGTTCGGGCAATTTGAGGTCGAGCAGCAGGATATCGAAGGGTTGCTTTTCGGCCAGGTCGATGGCCGCGTGGCCGTCGCAGGCCAAGGCCACGCGGTAGCCGCCGGCGCTGAGGATCTCGTAGAGGTTATCACACAAAGCGCGGTCTTCGTCGGCCACGAGAATACAGCCGCAGCCGGTCTCTTGGCGGGTCGTGGCGATGGTCTGCATGAGCGTGCCCATGTCCAGGGGCTTTTTCAGGACGGCCAAGACACCGTTCTCGCAAGCGGTCTGGATCAGGTCGCTGAGGGCATAGGCCGTGATCAGAATGACCCGTACCCGCGGATTGTTGGCTTTCATTTTGAGGAAACATTCGACGCCGTTCATGCCGGGCATCTTGATATCCATCAGGATCAAGGCATAGTC
>JBAQGR010000194.1:0-1903 GCA_049287895.1 Desulfatitalea sp. | reverse complement strand
AATCGGTTTGCTTGGCGGCAACCAGTGTTCGAATGGAAAATACGCGCAAGGCGTCGGATACCGAAAGGGTTCCTTCAGCGGAATCCTTTCGTCCCGTGAAGGGAAACGTGTCCGGCCCCCGCTGGCACTGGCTGTTGATATTGACCCGGCAGACCTGGTTGACCAGCGGGTCGATCAATCGGGCGATCTGGTCCGGATCGCTTCCGAAAATGCTCACTTGCTGGCCGTAGCTGGAATTGATCATGTACTCGATGGGCTCACCGATCTTATCGAAGGGCAGGACGGGAATCACCGGTCCGAACTGCTCTTCATGATACACTCTCATGTCAGGTCGGACCGGATACAGGACGGCGGGAAAAAAGAAGCTGCCGCAAACCGTCCCTCCGTCCGGATTTACGATCCTGGCGCCTTTGGCAACAGCGTCCGACACCAGTTCCCGCAGGTAATCCGTCTTGCCTTTTTCAGCGACCGGGGTCACGAAGACCTTTTCTTGCCATGGCATCCCAAAGGGCAGGGCGTTAACGGCCGCGGAAAAGCGTGCCAGAAACTCGTCCGCGATGCCGGCTTGCACAAAGAGGATCTTAAGCGCCGTGCAGCGCTGCCCATTAAAGGAAAGGCAGCCCAAAACGCATTCTCGTACGGCCAGATCGAGGTCGGCGTCTTTGAGCACAATGGCCGGATTCTTGGCCTCCAACCCCAGCACGCAGCGCAGGCGATTGGGGTTGGGGTGCTGTTTTTTCAATGCGTTTGCCGTCTTGCTCGTGCCGATCAGTCCCAGTACGCTGATCTTGCCGGTCGCCATCAGCGGGGGAATCACTTTTCTGCCCTCACCATAGATGACGTTGATGACCCCTTTGGGGAAAACATCGCAAAAGGCCGCCAGCAGCGGCGCATACAGAAGCGCGCCGTGCTTGGGCGGCTTTAGAATCACGGTGTTTCCCATGACAAGCGCCGGTATCAGGGTGGTGAAGGTCTCGTTGAGCGGATAGTTGAACGGTCCCATGCAGAGCACGACACCCATGGGGGCGCGCCGGATCTGGCCGATGATGCCTTCCTCGATGGTGAACCGGGAAGAAATGCGATCCAGGTCTTTAAGCGCGGCAAGGGTGTCGTTCATGTATTGAATCGTACGGTCGAATTCCTTTTCCGAATCCTGAAGCGATTTTCCAACCTCCCACATCAGAAAGCGCACGACCCTGTTCTTTGCCTCGATCATTTGAAAAACGAATCGCTCCATGTGATCGATTCTCTCGGCCACGGACAGGGTGGGCCACAAGCCCCGGCCATGATCATAGGCGGCCACCGCCGCATCAAGGGCCTGAAACGCTTCCGCCTCCGTCAACAGCGGATATTCACCGATGAAAAAAGGCTTGGGACCGTTCTCGCCCGCCACCCAAACGGGCGAGAACACCTCCTGGCGTGGACCGTCCCAGACCCGGATCTCACCGTTTACGAGATAGCCGGTCTGAGTAAAGGGGATATCCGTTAAAAGTATTTCCGGTATATCGCTGGCCCGCGGAAAGACGTTTTGGATTTTTTCAATTAGCGGCATGTCCGGTTTCCTCATTCTAGCGCCTCCCAGGCGATGAAGTAGCCATTTGAGGCGTTGATATGGATTCGGCTCAGGAAAGATATTTTGACAAATCCCGCATGGCCTTCACTATGTCTTGGATCGCCTCGTGCATCCCTTCAGCTCCGGAACCGATTTCCGCTGATGCTTTTTTATCGGCCCTGGCTTGAATCTCTGATTTGATTCTTTCCAGGTTTTGAGCGTGCTTTTCAAACGGCAGGCGATGCTCTTCTTTCATGTTTTTGATGGCATCGGAATCGATCCGGCGCATGAGTTCATCGGCCTCAGCCAGTAATTGTTCGATACTCTTGGATTCTAAATTCTTTACCATAA
>JBAQGR010000193.1:0-4365 GCA_049287895.1 Desulfatitalea sp. | reverse complement strand
CCTGAAAGGCAAGGCCCTCGCTGCTGTATGTCAGGGTTTGACCTTGGGCGCTGATGGGAAAAGGCAGCCGGTCGTATTGGGCCGCGAGCGCAAAGGTGGCGATATCCACCTTGACTTGCAGCCCATTCGCCGGGCCGGCAATGGAGAGCCGGCCGGTGGCCGTTCCATTCAGATCGCGGATGCGCGCCAACTCGGCTTGGGCTGCTGGATCGTGGAGGATCTCTCTTAAAAAAGGGGGCACCTGGGCCAAATCCGCTACCAGGTCGACGGACAACTCCATAGGACGGCGCGGATCGACCAGGTTGAGGCTCAGGGTACCGTCGGCAGCCCGGGTGGCGCCCCAGCGAAGGTCCGCCTGTCGGACGGTGAGCACGCCATCGGCCAATTGCCACTCCCCGTTGGCGCCGGTCAAATCGAGGGCCACGCCCGGCACCACCACATGGCCGTCGGCCACCTTGCCCGAGAGCCGCAGGCGCGCCAGCTCGCCCAACTGCGGCCATGTGCTTGCCGAGCTGTTCACCTCCATGGAGACCAGGGTGCCGCCCTGGATCGTATCCCACAGTTTCCAGCGCCGGCCGTCTGCGGTCAAGGTCAGCAAGCCGGCGCGCACCGCTGTCAGATCGGTATCGTGAAGTTGCGCGCTGAGTTGCAGTGGCGCAGCGCCTTCGCTCGCGCTCCAGTCCCACGCCAAGGTGCCGCTGAGATTCAAGCGCGGCTGAGCGGCGCGCAGATGAGTGAGCGTGGCCCGCAGGCCTTGCCGGGTCAGAAGGGCGTTGCCTTCCACCTGGAGATTCTGGGCCTGGACCCGGGTCGCGCCCTGGGTCATGGTGATGGCCGGCAGCGTGGCCTGCAAGGCGACTTGCAGGCTGTTCACGCCTTTGGATTCAAGCGTCAGGTGCAGCTTGGCCTCGGCCTCGAATAGGCGCTGTCCGCCGCGCCGGAGCATCACCTGTCCGTTGTCCAGCAGCAGGCGGCTGTGTTTGGGCAGACGCTCCAGGGCCGCCGCCACGAAGGCCGCGGGGTCGCGCGCCGCATCACCCGGTTTCTGCTTCGTTTCTTTGGGGAGGGGGGTCTCCGGAAGATCGATGACCGCGACCGGCGCGTCCACTTGGATGGTGCCGACGCGCAGGCGGCCGCGCAACAGTGGCAGGATCTGGGGGTAGACGGCCACCGAAGCCACCTGGAGCTGAAGCCGGTCCGGCAGGACCCATTGCCCCTGGGTGACGATGACGCCGGGCCGCGGCAACAGCCGCACCCGCAGATCGGCGAAGTCGATGCGCCCATAAACGGCCGGATCGATGCGCGCCAGAATTTTGCTTTTAAAGCGGTCGCTGTTGATGAGATAGGGCAGCAGAAGATGCGCCGCGGCCAGCAAGGCCAGCCCCCCTGCCAGGGTCCAAAGCGTCCAACGCGCGACTTTGTGGATCGCCTTTAGAGGATTTTCAGCCATAGCAAGCGTGCCGGGCGCTCCTGGGAGTTCTTCCATTGGGTGGGGACATCGCGGGCCAGGAAGACCACATCGCCGGGGCCGATGGCATGCACCGTATTCTTGATGGTCACCTCCAGCTCGCCCTCCAGAAGATAGCCGAACTCCTCGCCCTTGTGAGCGAAGAAATGAGAAGTCAAGCGCTTGCCCGGCGCGATTTCCAGAAGATAGGGCTCGATACCGGCCCCCAGATCCATGGGCAGCAATTGCCGGCCCTCGATACCGCCCTTGGGCAGTTGCGGAAAATGGACCACCTTGCCCTCGCCGGAGAAAACCATCGGTTTTTGGGTGGCTCCGTTCTTATGGAAGAAATAGGCCACGTCCACGACCATCACCTGGGCAATCTTGATCAGGGCCGGCAGCGAAGGGTAGATCAGATTGCTTTCAATCTGGGAGATAGTACTGGGGGTCACGCCCACCATGGCGGCCAACTCCTTCTGCGAAACCCCTTGCTTGGCGCGCAGGGCCTTGAGCCGGCTGCCCAGATCGATCTTTTCGGTCATGGGGTGATCGGTGTCGAAGCCCACCGCGATGCCATCGGCCCAGAAGAACTCGGGCTTGTCCAAATTTTCGGGCCGGCGGTTGTGGGCTTTCAAAATCGTCAAGGCGCTCTTGCCGCGCCGGATGCCCAATTCGATGGCCACTTGGGCGATCTGATTGATGTGGGCCTTGAGCCGGTTGCTGTGCGCCCCTTTCTCGATGATCCAGTAGGCGATGGTCTCCAGCTCGTAGAGCCGAGGGCAGGAACGGGAGTAGAATTTTAAAATACTCTCCTCACCCTCCCACAGGTCCTGCATGCCGGTAAGGCTTTCGAAGACAAAGCGCACATCGCCCTTGAGCTTCTGGTGAATGCCGTAGATGGCCTCCGACACCCGGTCGGGCTTGGCCGGCTCGTTGACCTTGACGATCTGATAAGGCCACTGGGCCCCGTCCTTTTCGTAGAACTTGGCAAAGACCGCCGAGCCGTCCCCCTTGCCGTGGGTGAAGCAATCCAGGATCGTCAGGTGGGGATTTTCCGCCAGGGGACCCAACTCATCCAGGAGACTCTTGGGCGAGCGGTCGAAGGTGACATAGATGAGCGGCTTGTCTTGCTCTTGGGATTCGCGGATGAAGTTGAGGGTGAAGGGAAAGGCCAGGCTGCCGGCCTCGTCGTACCAGATGACGTTGTCGCCGATAAACAGGCCGTCCAGGCGCTGGTCCAGCGCCTTGAGACCCGTGGAGACGCGCTCTTTCTCGCTAACCATCACTGCTCCTGAGATCTTTTTCCCGCCGAAGCGGCGTTCGTGAACAATTACTCCTCAGGCCATACCGGGTCGTCCAGCTCGTCGGTCTGGTAGCAAAAGCGGTCCCATTCGAATTGGCGGCCCGAAATCGGGCAGCGCAGGGTGACCTTGGTTTCGCTGACACCGACCACTTCCCAGTCTCCCTGGCGTTTGCCGCCCGCGATGCGAATCTTCTGGCCCGGAGCAAAGGGATAAGGCTTGAAGAGAGTGACTTTAAATCCTGCCATGGCGAACTCCTTTTCCGTTGGTCCGCCGGAGGCGGATTGGCCCGTGGCTCTGGGCTCCGGTGCGGACACCCCCACTTTACGTTACCCCATAAAATAGCGCAACAAACCAAAATAGGCTACGGCGGCCACGAGCAGGGCCGCCAGGGGAACGCGCATATGCTTGTACACCGGTGTCAGCGAGGTTTTAAAATATTCATTGGAGAGCAGGAAGCACAGATGCAACGGCGAAACCAGCACCCCCACGAAACCGCTGGTCAGGGCCAGCATCAGATAGGGCAGCATGAGCGCGTCCTGGCCCAGGGCGTGGATCAGGGAGATCAAGATGGGAAAGGTGGTGCCCACGAAGGCGATGGTGATGCCCACCACACCACCCACCAGAAACGGCAACAGCATGGCGATGGGCAGCAGCGGGATATGCCAGCGCAGCATCTCCTGGCTCACCTGGTCCACGGCCCGGCTGTCTTCCAGAATCCCTTTGAAGATCAAAATGGTGGCCACCATGTATACCATTCTGAGCAGGGCCGGATCTTTGAGGATGGCCCAGCGCGCCGCCCAAGGCATGCCATTGCGCTGCCACACCCAGGCAATAGCGACCAGCAGGGCTGCGATCAGCCCCAACTCCTTGCCGATGGGCAGCAGCATCCGCGGCAACAGGGCGGAAAAAATCACGCCAAAAGCAAGGCCCAGGACGATCGCGCACAGGATGGGGGCCAGCTCCCGGGCAAAGGGGCGCACGCTCTTTGGGGCCGCGATGTTTCCCGTGGCGGCCACCGCGCCGCGCAACGGCCAGTAGCCGAAGGATACAGCCACGACGGTCATGGGCACGGTAAACAAGACCAGGCGCCACAAATCGACCTCGGCCAGGGCCGTGGTCAACAGGATACCGGGGTACAGCGGCCACCAGTATTCCCAGATGTGGCGAAACCAATAGTTGATGTAGCTCAGCTGGGCGGCGGTCAGCCGGTGCTCTTGGCCCAGGGATTTGACCATGGGAGCGGAAAAGATGGCGCCGCCGGGCATGGGCAGCAGTCCGATGAGGGCCGGAAAGATGACCAGATTGATCTTGGGCCGGCGGATCAGGCCGCGGAAGCCATTCAACAGGCGCTCCATCTGGCCCGATTTTTCCAGGGTGTGGCTGAACACCAGGATCATCGACACCACGACGGCCAGGCTGACCGTTTTGGGATTCACCAGGGCCGCCCCCACCGACAGGACGATGGCCGCGGGGGGCATTGCGAATACCACGCCCAATCCTATCGATCCGGCGAAAAAGGCGTTGCCCAGCGACCACTTGCGGCGGATGGCCAGCAGCACCAGTCCAAAAATCAGCAAAATGCGGACGATGGCGGGTATGGCGTCTATCCAGGCG
>JBAQGR010000192.1:0-1523 GCA_049287895.1 Desulfatitalea sp. | reverse complement strand
ATCTGGACGCCTTCGGCGGGATCTCCCTGGCCGCGGACAAAGCCGCGCCCATCAGCAGCCTGTGCACCGTTTTCGCCGAATCGGAAGTGATCTCGCTCATCGCCAAAGGCGAGCCGCGGGCCAACATCGTCGCCGGCATCCACGCCTCCATCGCCTCCCGGGTGGTCTCCATGGCCAAGCGCATCGGCGTGCGGCCGCCGATCATGATGACCGGCGGCGTGGCCCGCAACATCGGCGTGGTCAAGGCCCTGGAAAATACTCTGGAAGCCACCCTGATCGTATCGGACCAGGCCCAGGTGACCGGCGCCATCGGCGCGGCGCTGATCGCGGCCAGCCTTTAGCAGCCTGTTAGAGATTTAATTGGTATTGTTTTATGCCCTATTTCAAAACCATGGACGGTTGCAGTCTTTACTATGAGCTGGTCGGCGAGGGAGCCGGCAAGCCGACCCTTACCTTTATCAATGGCACGCTGCAGACCACGGTCTATTGGAAGCTGGCGGCCAAGTCCCTGGCCCGCCCGTTCCGCTTGCTGCTCTATGACACCCGGGGGCAAGGGGAGAGCGACCTGGGCGACCTGCCGCTCTCGCTGACGTTGCATGCCGCTGATTTAAAGGGATTGCTCAACGAACTGGGCATCCACCAAAGCGCCGTGGTGGGACTCAGCCATGGGGCCCGGGTGGCCCTGGCCCTGGCCGATCAGAGCCCGGACCTGATCACGCGCATGGTGCTGTGCAGCATCTCCACCCGCGCCACCTTCCGCGCCAAGATGATCGTGCGCTCCTGGCACGAGATCCTGCAACGCCACAGCCTGGACGCCATGGTGTGGGCCGCCGTGCCCCACGTCTTCGGTCGCGCCTATCTCAAAGCGAACGAACGGCTTTTGGAGCGCATCGTCAAGACCATCGTGCGTCGCAACCGCACCGAAGCGCTGCGCGCCCACATCGAGGCCCTGCAACACTACCCGCCCCTGGGCAACGCCCTTAAATCGCTGCCCTTCCTGGTCCTGGTGCTGACCGGCGAGGACGATCCCCTGGTGACCCGCGAGGGGGCCGAGGAGATCGCCGGCATCTGTGGCGGCCGCCATGTCGAGCTCAAAGGAATCGGCCACTCGATTTCCGCCGAGGCCCCCCAGCCGTTTGTGCGCATTGTCGAAGAGTTTCTCTCCGGCATCTGATCGTCTGTTAATGGCACCGTTCGCAAAACTCTCACGGCGCGTATTGCGCACGGCGGGCTGGGAGCTTGCCATGCGGCATTTATGGTTTATTCTGAAACGACGCGCCGCGCGCACGAAACCCGGCCGCGACCCCTGCGAAGATGCAGCGGGTCGGCGGCGCGATGGATGGAGCGATAGACCATGACCGAATCCAACATATCCCTGCCCATCACCGGCATGAGCTGCGCCAACTGCGCGGCTAACGTCGAGCGCAGTCTGAAAAAGGTTCCCGGCGTGGTCACGGCCGCGGTCAATTACGCCACGGAACGGGTCGCGGTGGCCTATCTGCCCGGCGCGGTGACCATCGAGG
>JBAQGR010000191.1:0-1583 GCA_049287895.1 Desulfatitalea sp. | reverse complement strand
AAGACAAGTTTGCGACATTTACCATGGATACAAAACCCAATCCTAAACAGCAAAAAGCATTCGAGCTGCTACAGACCATACACCTGTAGGCAGCTTGCGCACATCCAAAATTTAGATAACCGTATATGATCATAGGAAATCTGTTTTATTTGAAAAATGGAACTTCGGTATAAATAATGTGAGGAATGAAAGAATAGTATTTATGAATTAATGTACGTCCGATTGCCGATCAGATGCACGGCAAGGCAGATCAAGCCATATAGACGACGCGTTTGCAATCTAAAATCCGAATGGATGCATGTGGAGCCAAAACAATGGATAACGTTTTCCTCGTCGCGGGTATTGCGTGCCTGATCGCCTCGATTGTTGGCGGCGGTCTAAAAGCTTTCGGTATTGAAATCCCTATCTTGAAATCCAGTGCTCGCCAGTTTGCCTTGGGAGTACTTGGAGTCATTTTGATCCTGGTCGGGACTTTCATATACTCTGAAACAGGACCGAATATTAAGCCAAAGCCAACTCCTACTCCAACGCCGCACAATCAAACAATACGACCAACACCGGTCGGTGGTCCGATATCCGTGAGTGTCAACAACAATCCGCGTGTTGTCTCACCGGGTGGAAGAACTGAAATTAGCGTTATGGCCACAGCAAGCGATGGTTCCGTTATTCCAGGCGCGGCAGTTGTAGTGAGCGCAGGTGGCGGTGTTTTCGAAGAGACAGGTGCGCTCAAGAGCATAGGGGCAACAAACGATAAAGGTGTCTATCGCACAGTCTGGCGCACCTACGAACCGCATGCATACAGCGGGGATATGAGCTATCTGATTGATGTCGAAGTGAGCAAAGAGGGTTTTATCAAAGGCCAGGGGACAACCGAAGTATTCGTGCGGAAATAATCGCTGTAGGGTAGACAATGCAAAAACAAAGCATCACAAGCGGCTGTTGACGAGCTGGCTTCGCTCGTGGCAAAGAGGCACCGTTCAAGTACCCGGAGCAACCCATGCGCCCAGAAATCCGCAAGGCGACCGAGAGCGAAGAATTCGAGACCCAGGAGCGCTGCTTCATTTTGGAGGTGGCCAACGACCCCGGCGACGAGGCCGTATCCATTGCGCGCGCCAGGGTTGAAGCTGGGGTGACGACCGCCTTACACTGTTTGAGAGGCGTGTCCGAGAGGTATGTGATTGTTGCCGGAGTGGGCCGCGTAGAACTGGGTGGGATCGATCCGGTCGAGGTATCCGCGGGCGACGTCGTGAGAATTCCGCCGGAGACGCCGCAGCGCATCGCCAACATCGGGACCGGCGATCTCATCTTCTACTGCGTATGCACCCCTCCTTTCAACCCGAATTGCTATGTGCCACTTGAATAGAAGTGTTTTCATAACTTGCGAAAACGAATCGAGACAAGCTATACTGCGACGACTTAAGTCGACTCCGCCATAATCAAGAGGCAATGATTTTGTCGGCAATTTTGCAAAGACAATGGGCCATCCCAGGCACAGCCTGGGGTATGACCGCCGATGGGAGGCTTCGATGCAAAAACATGTGATGCACATGGCGTTAAGGGCCGTTTGCGCGGCCGCTGTTTTT
>JBAQGR010000190.1:0-1761 GCA_049287895.1 Desulfatitalea sp. | reverse complement strand
GCGCCTGGCCCGCTTCTACGCCGAAGCCCGCCAGGATGGGCAGACTGCCGCGGTCGGCGCCTGGGCGACGGTGCAGTGCAACTGCGAGGAGAACTTCGCCCAACTCGAGCCCCATGCCGGTGCCTCCATCGACCGGCGGCGCTTCGATATCGTCCGGGCAGCCACCCGCGCCTTTTTATACCGACGCAAAGCGCTGTTCGACCGACGCATCGCGGATGGCCATATCCGGGATGGCCACGGCGACCTGCGCACGGACCATATCTACTTCCACCAAAACGAAATTCAGGTGATCGATTGCATCGAGTTCAATGAACGGTTCCGTTTCGGCGATGTGGCCGCGGACCTGGCTTTTCTGGCCATGGACCTGGACTTCATCGGCTTTCCCGCAACCGCCGATGCCTTTCTGGCGGACTATGGGACGGCGACCGGAGACAATGACCTCTACACCCTGATCGATTTCTACAAATGCTATCGGGCCATGGTGCGCTTGAAAGTGAACTGCTTCCGCCTGGATCAGGTCGATCCGGAGCAACGCCCCCCGCTGGAGCGGGAGATCCAACGCTACGAGGAGATGGCCTACGGATATGCCCTGCGCTACTCCCGGCCGGTGCTGTGGGTGGTGTGCGGCATGCCGGCCACGGGCAAAAGCACCGTTGCCCAAGCACTGGCCAAGCACCTGGATGGGACGGTGCTGCATTCAGACGTGGTACGAAAGGAGCTTTTCGGGTACAAGGCGCTGGAGGCCCAGGTCAACCCCTTCGAAGAAGGCATCTATTCCAAACACGCCTCGGGCCTGACCTACGGCCGGCTGCTGCTGCTGGCCCAGGAGCAATTGGCGCAGGGCCGCTCCATCATCCTGGACGCCACCTTCGGACGCCGCCGGCGACGCGAAGAGGTGGCGCGCCTGGCCGGAGACATGGACGCCGGAGTGATCTTCATCGAATGCACCTGTTCGGAGGCGACGATAAAGGCCCGCCTGGCCGCCAGGGAGGAGCGCCCGGGGGTTTCGGACGCCCGCAGGCACCATTTCGAACAGCTCAAGGCCCATTTCGAACCCCTGGACGAACTGCCCCGGGAACATTGTCTGCGCATCGATACGGAGGAGGCCGTGGAACGCAACATGCTGAAGATCCTGGCCGCGGCGGAGCGGATCGGGCATGTCAAAGGGATGGGCTCATATAACCTACCCGAATAGGACCAAGAGCGATAGGCGTCTCTTATCGATGGCGCAATAGAATCCTCAGATAGCGCACGCTGGAGAGCACGAGCGCCAAGCCGATGCCGATATAAAGCACGGCCAGATAGGGTTTGGGAATGGCCGAGTGGCGCAAGAGGATTCCCAGGGCGATCATGGCCGCGACATTGAGATAGCTCTTCCAGGTCATGAAGGCGAACAGGCAGCGCTTGCCCTCCATGGGCAGGATACGGGCAAGGTTCTTGTCCACGATTTTCAGAAACCCGAAATGGTGGATCACCAGGGCCGCGGCCGCGCCCAGGGCCACCGGCATGAGCACACCTTGGCCGGCGGCGTTGTGCAGCCAACCATAGGCCAACGCCAGCAGCATGCTCCCCACCCCGATCCACATGAAGGCCGCGAGGAACAACAGGGCGGATTTGCCGACGGCCGGGCGCATTCTGCTGATCTTACCGGTCATGGGTAAGCGTTTCCTCTGCGCAACCGCATCTACCGGTCGGCCGCGGCGGCTTTTTGCCGGAGTTTCTCGCTGAACTTGCTCCGCTGGATCACGACCCGTTCATGAG
>JBAQGR010000189.1:0-2849 GCA_049287895.1 Desulfatitalea sp. | reverse complement strand
TGGTCCAGGAGTACAATGAAGTCTACTTTGCACCTGCCAAGAAAATGTTCGACGAACTCAACACCAAGAAGCTTCTGGACGACACCAAATTTTTCGACGAGCGCATGGAGGTGGAGTACTATGAGCTGTGGCACCATGAAGGCCGTCGCGCGCGCATGGGCGCGGCCATGATGGCGCCCGACTACTCGTGGTGGCACGGCTTCTACGAATGCAAGAAGCGATACAGCAGCTTCATGCAAGAGGCGCGTCACATGATCGAAACAAACACAAAATCATACGTGGCCAAGGATTTCCCCAACGCCACCGGCAGCACGGAAAAGCCCAAAGTGTTGTTCCCCGACAAGTAGCCATCCCCTGACTTTAATCCCGCCCCGCGGTCCAGGTAGGCCGCGGGGTTTTTTGTTGCTTGCTTTTCCGGTAACCATGATCACCTTAAAATTCTTGTAAAAAGGCGAATGAAATCGTTGCTATGGGTCGCGGAAAGAGGAGGAGCGCAATGAGCACACCCCAACGCTATGATGTGGTGATTCTGGGCACCGGACCGGCCGGCCTGCAAGCCGCCATTCATGCCGCCCGTAAAAAGGTGTCGGTTCTGGTGCTGGGCAAGGAGAACAAAAGCAGCCTGTTTCACGCCCATATCGAAAACTTCTGCTGCCTTTTCAATGTGGCCGGTGCGGATATGATCAGCAATGGCCGGCAACAAGCGGCCAGCTTCGGCGCCCGGTTTGCGGACGAAGATGTGCTGACCATCGCTGCCCGGGAAAACGGCTTTGAACTGGAGACGGAAAACGGTTCAACCATTCTTGCGAGCACCCTGATCATCGCCACCGGCACCCATCGCAACCGTTTGGGCGTCAAAGGCGAAAAAGAGTTGATCGGCCGAGGGGTCAGCTATTGCGTGGATTGCGACGGGCATTTCTACAAAGGCCAGGTCGTGGCCGTCATAGGCAACGAAAGCGCGGCCGTGGATGGGGCGCTGACATTAACCGCCATCGCTGCCAAGGTGCATCTGGTGTGCGAGCGGCTGGAGGTCTCCGATACGCTCAAAGCCAAACTGGAAAGCAGTGCGGTCAAAGTGCATCAGGGCGCCAAAGTGACATCCATCCAGGGCGAGAAGGAAGTTGAAGCCGTGCTTCTGCAAGACGGCACCACCCTTGCGGTCAGCGGCGTTTTCATAGAGCAAGGCGCCAAGGGGTTGCTGCAACTGGCTACCAATCTGGGCATTTTGCTCGATGACGAGATGCGCTTTATCCAAACCGATAAAAAGCAGGCCACCAACATGCCCGGTATCTATGCGGCCGGCGATGTGTGCGGCCCGCCCTGGCAAATGGCCAAGGCGGTGGGTGAAGGGTGCGTGGCCGGCATCAACGCGGCCGATTTCGCTAAAAAATCGAAACAGTAATCGACCATCTAAGGAGAGAACCATGGCCAAATGTGTCACCATCAATGAAGAAGAGTGTGTGGGCTGCGAATCCTGCGTGGAGTTGTGCCCGGATGTGTTTGAATTCGACGAAGCCAGCAGCAAAGCCAAAGTCATCAAACCCGACGGCGTGGAAGAGTGCATCCAGGAGGCTATCGAGAGCTGCCCGGTGGAGTGCATTCTGTGGGAGTAGCGATCGGCGCCGCCGATCCGCTTCATATTCAACCAACGATCATAAGACTACCGGCAGTGCCGCGCGGCGGCTCGGCCGGTGGTTCATCTTCGCAACACGGCCTCTTCCTCTCCTCATCGCCGAATGGCGGCTTTGCTCAGGGGCGCGTGATCGTGCAAACGCGCTATTTTTGAAAGTGCGCGGCCATCCAATGACAACCGCCACCCCGAGAAAGCCGCCGGAGATTTCCATTGACACATCGCGTCCTCTTTGGCATGTGAATAATCCGGTTAGGCGACACCCATTCATCGACACCCGATTTCATCCACTGACATGAATGCCACCCGCCCTTGGGTGCTCCCCTCCATTGAGAATAAATATCGATCAACGTGTCACAACCAACCCCTTAAACACAAGGAGGAAGATGGATGGCATTTGATGGCTTCATCAAAATCGACGGCATCGATGGGGAAAGCACCGATGAGCGGCATCGTGGCTGGATCGAGATCACCGACTACGACCTGAGTCTCGGCCAGAAGGTGTCGCACACGGCAAGCAGCGCCGGCGGTGCCGGCACCGGGCGCGCCGGCTTTTCGGTATTCTCCTTTTCCAAGCTGCTCGACCTGGCTTCTCCCCAACTGGCCCTGGCCTGCGCCGCGGGCACTCATATCGACACCATTGTTATCGAACTTTGCCGGGCCGGCACGGACAAGCAGCGGTTCATGCAGTACACCTTTCGCAACTGCCTGATCAGCGCGTTCCATACCAGCACCGATACCGGCTTTCCGGAGGACGATGTGGCGTTCGTGTACGGCCAAGTCCAGTGGTGCTACACGCGCCAGAATCGTCAGGGGGGCCGGGCTTCCGGCAATACGGCCGCCGGCTGGAACCTGCAACGCAACTGCAAGGCTTGATGAACGCGTAAAAAGTTACAGAGGGTCCGTTTATGTCATCCCCGCGAAGGCGGGGATCCAGCGCTTTCAACCAATTCTGGACTCCCGCCTTCGCGGGAGTGACAGTTCACGAACGTTTTTTAGAGGGAGGAAGATATGATCCGACATGTAGTTCGCAGGGGCGACAGTTTGTGGGGCTTGGCTGGCCAATACCTGGGCAGCGGCAAGCGCTGGCCCGAGATCGACAAATATCACAATGAATTCGCCCTGGGAGGCAAGGATCCCCAACTGCTGCCCATCAAAGACCCCAATTTGATATTCGTCGGCCAGGTGATATTCATCCCATCGCGCTCGTTGAAGCCAT
>JBAQGR010000188.1:0-9333 GCA_049287895.1 Desulfatitalea sp. | reverse complement strand
GCCTTGATGTGCATCAGGGTTTTGCCCTTGAGAACGTTGACAAACAGGTAATTGTCGCCGCAAAAGCGAATCGCGCCGACTTTTTCAAGACCGGCGGGGCCTTCTTTTTCAAGAATCTGAATAGCCTGCTCCACCGCCCGAACCACGGCTTCCTTACTGCATGTCTCCGCGGCAAAAGCGGCCGTTTGTGTATACAATAAAAGCGATACGACCCAAAGAACCACTAAAGGCAGACGTTTCATTTGAAGATCCTTTCATCAGGTTGTTTCGACGCAACTTATGGCCCATCGGGCCGTGCGTTCGTGCTCGGTTGGGCTAACCGTATAATCGGCGGGTCGTTTGATAACTTTAGAAAAAGGAACGCAATATCGGGGTTTGGTCCCTATTTGTTGGGAAGAACGCTTACGGCGACGGTGGGTGTGGGACTTACTTTCGGGTTGCTTGCCAGACCCGATCCAGCTCTGCGAGGGTCAATGCGTCGATGGCTACCGGCGGTTTAAAAAAGGCTCCCGGGGACATAAATTTCATCATCATGGCGGCGAAGTGATCATGATTCGTAAAGTCGCCGCGCGGGTATGCTTTCAACCGCCTGAGCTGGCCATTGCGGGTGTATTGAAAAAAAAGGTACTCCGCGTCATCGACCAGGCACCCGCGATAGCCCCGAGCATAGCCCCTTAGCGCAAGTATTTCCATTTTACATCAACCTGGCATTGATCCATAGATGAACCAAAATGCTGGCAAAATATCCGGCCAGAATCACCGGCGTCCATTTCAGATGGGCTCCAAAGGTGTATTTGCCCCGGGCCGTGCCCATCAAACCCACGCCGGCCGCCGAACCGATGGAGAGTAGGCTGCCGCCCACGCCGGCCGTCAAGGTGACCAACAGCCACTGGCCGTGGGACATCTCCGGCGACATGGTCAGCACGGCGAACATCACCGGGATGTTGTCCACCACGGCCGATAGGAGCCCCACCAGGATGTTGGCTGTGGTGGGGCCCAGATCTGTGTACATGAATTTGGAAACCGCGGCAAGATAGCCGAACTGAGCCAAACCGCCCACGCAAAGGATGACACCGTAGAAGAAAAGCAGCGTGTCCCACTCGGCCTGGGAGATACGCTTCATGATGTCGAAATGAGCCACCGCTTTTTTCTGGGCGGTGAAATCCTGGAGCACCTCTACTGCGCCGATCACCCGGCCCTCTTTGTCTTTGAGCGGCAGGGCCGAAAAGGTAAGCCACTTGCCCGCCGGGCCCAGATTGGGGAAAAAGCCACTGGCGTCGTAGGTATCTTCCATATGGGGATTTTTTCGGAACCCCTGCTTGTAATGACCCTCGATCACCTCTTCTGGCTGGTATTCGATGATCAGATCGGCCATCACCGGCCGTTTGCTGGGATAAAACGGTCTCCACTGATTACGGGTGCCGATCATCTCCTTGGCCGCGATGCCGGTCAGTGCTTCGCACGCCTTGTTCCAGTGAGTGACCACATGGTGCTTGTCGATGGCAAAGACCGGTTCGGGAATCTGGTCGATGACGGCGTCCAGCTTGCGTTTGCGCTCGATGATCCGCCGCAGTGGCTGGTAAGAGAGATCGCTTTGGGTTCCCAGAATGCCGTCGTAGGTCTCGCTGCGGCCTTCAAATTTTTTGATGCGATAGGCGTAGAATCCCAGACAGGCCATGCCAAGCATCATTCCGGCCGCGGGTGGCAGGTGCAGGAGATTCTGAAAACAGACGGCCGTGACAAGGGTGAGCAAAAAGAGCATGATGACCGCCCAGGCGCCATATTTCATCCGCACATGCTCATCGACTTTTTTCGGTTGAGCCTTGCCGATGGCCAGACTCATGCAAGCTGCCGGCACCCCCCAGTTGACGACCGAAGGGACGAACAGAACGAAGAATTCGCCGAAGGCGACCTTCTCTTTTTGCCACACCATCAAGGTGGTGATATCGCCGAAGGGCGAAAAGGCACCGCCGGCATTGGCGGCGATCACCACATTGATGCAGGCCAGGGCCACGAACCGGGTGTTGTCGCCGGCCACGGCCATCACCACCGCGCCCATGAGCAGGGCGGTGGTCAAGTTGTCGGCCACTGGTGAAATGCAAAAGGCCAGCAGGCCGGTGATCCAGAAGAGGGCGCGCAGGGAGAAGCCCCGACGGACGATCCAGCTGCGCAGGGCCTGGAACACATGCCGCTCTTCCATGGAGTTGATGTAGGTCATGGCGACCAGCAGGAAGAGAAAGAGCTCGGTATAGTCGCGTAGATTGTTCTGGATGGCCTCCCGGGCCGTGTGGGTATCGCCGACCTGGATGTAGGCGATGGCCAGCAGCACCCAGATAATGCCGGCAGCGGCCAGCACGGGCTTGCTTTTGCGCAAATGGATTTTATGCTCCAAGGGCACCAGGATGTAAGCAGCGATAAAAAGGAAGAGGCCCAGATAACCGTAGAGGGTAGTGGTTATGTCGGCCGGCGCGGAGCCGCGCCCTTGGGCCAATGCCAGGATGGGTATTGCCAACAGGAAAAGAATAGACCCAAACAGTTTCATTGAATTCCTTTGGGGCACAGCCACGCCGATTGAGTCGAACCTGAAATCTTGCGGGTTCTGGATGGCCGGCTTTCTGCGTCGGCAATACACTCCAGGTCTTGCCCCAAAAAAGCATCTCTATTTATTCGGAACCATCTGGCGGGTCAAGAGAATTATCGGCGTGTCCGACCGTCCTTTCTCCCTTGAAAAAGGAAGGGTGCCGCGTCCCCGTATCCCCAAAAAAAAGCGCCCCGCCATTGGGCGGGACGCTGCTGGGGTTTTCGTCGGCCTTCTTAGACAGCGGATTCCGTGTTTTCGCCGGCCGCCATCTCATTTTGAAATTTCTTTTGGAAATGCAGCACTTTTTTGATGTAGATGCGGGTGGCGCTGAAAGGCGGCACCCCATTGTACTGGCGCACATAGCGGCTGCCGGCATTGTAGGCGGCCAGCGCCAGGCGGACATCGCCATCGAAGCGATCCATCAGAGTACGGAAGTAGCGCACGCCGGCATCGATATTGCGGGCCGGATCGAAGCTGTTGGAAAGACCCAACGACTGAGCAGTAGCGGGCATGAGCTGCATCAGCCCCTGGGCGCCGCGCTTGCTGACCGCTTGGGGATTATAGCTGGATTCGGCCACGATAATGGCCCGGATGAGGGTCGGATCGACGCTATAGGCTTCGGCGGCTTGCATGATAGGGTCGTGGAACGGCAAGGGTTTCTTCATCTGCGCTTCGGCTTCGTTCCCCATCAGGGTGCCGGTACCTGGTAGCATCGGGTCGGAAATCGTGGGCGAGAGACCCAGGGCCGAGATTTCCAGGATCGGCAACCGATGCTGCTGGCTGCAAAGCGTCGAAGGCAAGACCAGCATGGCAACCGCCAGATAGAGGATAAACCCGTTCCTGATGGTCCGTTGCCCATCGCTTTGTTTAATATATTGATTCCAAACCATTTTGAAGAAGGTCTTTTTCTCACTATTCGTTTTCATGTATTTGCCCTCCATCAATTCAACAGTCGGGCTACAGCCCTTCGGCTCAACAATCGTGCCACAGCCCTTTAGAGACGAATTGTCTAGTTTTTTCAAAAACATGGAAAAATAGTGCCGGTATAGCGGTATGAAGTTCAGGTTACATTCTTTGCTGCTTTTAAGGTTCATATGGGAATTTCGATTCATACCTGCTCCTTTTCACCACCGCGATTCCCTTCCCATTTGAGCAATAGCCGTACCAGGCCTCTTGTGGTGGGCCAGAGTCGAAGATAAGTGACTGGTAATTCAATGGATCGAAGAGGTGGGCCGGCGGAGAAGAGCCACAGGGCCGTGGCGAGTTCTATCAGACTGAAAGCCGGAAGGGTCTCCGACCACAAGCGACCGCTTTCAATCTGAGAGATCTATCGGGTGTAGCGTCCGGGCATGGCGTGGTCGCCAGCGTGGAAGTCGAACTCGACGGAATCGATGGTGGGGACAGATGTGAGGGTATAGGTCACGGCCTGGAGGTAGGCCGTGGCGCCGGTGGTGCCCATTTCCTGGGTGAGCTGCCAATCGTCGCCGATATGGATAAAGGCCGTATCTTTTTCGATTTTTTGCAAAACGGCCTGGGGTAGTTTGGATTGCTTGAACAGGGCGTTCAACTCGCGAACCAGCCGTTGAGGGGAACCATTTTGAATGGATTTATAAGGTAAGGGTCTTTCGTCTTCCCCGAAAAACCAGATACCCGGCCCAAACCGTGCGGCCACCTGCTGGGACCATTCGGCCAGCTCGCTGTTCTTGACCTTAAGATTCTCCACTTCGGATTGCAGGTCGACCGCCTCGGATTGCAGGCGGGTGCACTGCTCCTGGAGCTGGCTGCGTTCCGCACGAAGCGCATCGATTTCTTTGTTGTTTTCGGCAAGCTCCGCGCTCAATTGGCGCACCTTGCCGTTATTGCACCCCGTCGCCAACAGTAATAGCGTTGTCAGGGCCACGCACCAACGCGGTATCGGCACCATGGGAATACCCGTCTTCCCCGATCCCTCAATCCACTTCGATTGGATCGTGCCGCTCGAACGTAGGGACCGGATGGTTACCGTTGCAAATAGTTTTGGGCATCGATATTGCCCAGATCGGCGGCGCGCTGGAAAAGGGGCTGCGCCTCCTGGGCACGGCCGGACAAGAGCAGGGTCCAGGCCCGGCCATATTGATATCTGGCCTTGTCCGGCGACAGGGCGATGGCCTTATCGATGTTGACCAGTGCATTGGGGTAATCGCCCATTTCCGCAAAGGCCACTCCCAGGCTGAAATGGATTTCGCTGTCCCGCGGATCCAGGGCCAGGGCTTTTTCATAGGCACGCACGGCGGCTTTGAAATTGCCGTAAGTGCAGAGCATGCCGCCCTGATCCAGCCAATAGGCGGCTGTACCCTGACCCGCTATGGCGGGGTTGGCATATTCAGCCTGCCCGCATGGGGCCAACACAAGGAGGAGAAAGCATCCGACCCCAACGAAGAGGCCCAGGTTTTTGAAAACGCGTACGATCTGCATGGTGTGCTCCTTTTGCAATTGAACCGATCCCGTGTGGTTCCACGGGGTGTTTATTCTTCACCATGAATATTATCGGCCATATTCCACCATAATATAGGGTTATTTGACAATATGATTTTATCGATGGGGGTGTAGCGTGCCGGAGACCGGCCTATGGTGGGCTCTCTAATTGAGGGAAAGGTCAGGTGATCGGAACCCGTGCAGGCAACGCCGGAAAAAGGCGGCCACAGCATAGGAGATGCCGATAGTCACGAACGATACGCAGAAAAAGACCGTAAACATCACGCCCAGGTAAAGGATTGCCGCTACAATAAAATCGATCATGGTCATAACCTTTCATGCAAAGTTTTGATGGGTACTACAGCAAATTGCTTGCCAGGGGACCGGCCCTGGTCCTGGCTTTTTTTAACCATCCGAAACCAATTCGGATATCTTCATAGACGAGCGAAGCTTCGGGGTATCAATGTGGGGGGCGGACTTTCATCTTGAGATGAGAAGGAAATACAAATTGAGAAAAAGATTTCATATTGATAGGCAGGCCCCACTTCGGAGCAGGCAGTCGTATAGGACGATACCCACGGCGGTGGAGAGATTCAGGCTGCGGATGTCGCTCCGGATGGGTATAAAATAGGTGCATTCCAAAAATCGTTCCAGAATGGCCGCTGGCAATCCCTGGGTTTCCGAGCCGAAGACGAGGAAGAGTCTTTTTGGAATCGGTATTTGCCAATAGGGGATCTTGCCGCGCTTGGTCAGCAGCGCCAATTCGTGGCCCAGGGGCTGCATCGTCTTCAGGAAACCATCAAAATCGTCCCACACCGTCAACCGGACTTTGGGCCAATAATCCAATCCGGCGCGTTTGACCTGCCGGCTCTCCAGGGAAAATCCCAACGGTCGCACCAGGTGCAGCATGGCGCCGGCCCCCAGGCAGGTGCGCCCGATGTTGCCGGTGTTCCAGTGCACCTCGGGGGTCACCAAAACCACGTGTCGTTCGCAGCCATCCAGATCGTTTGATGCAGGCGGCCGGGTCATTCCAGTGAGCCTTTTTTATTGCCAGGGAATCATTGCAGTGGCCGAATGAGCCACTCCGTTATGGTTCAAAACCAGCATGCAGTCAATAGTCCCCGGCCGCCCCGCGGAATAGCGCTAAAGTTTTCTTTCTTGGCGCCGATAGATGCAATAAGGTTCACTTTTCCGAAAGGAATGCGACCATGGAAATTTCTCCTTTGAGCACCAATACGGCCATGACGGCGGTAGCGCGCCAACTGGGCACCAACGCGGCCATTCAGACCGAGATGCTGAAACAGATGGCCGAAAGCCAGCAGCAGATGGCCGAAATCCTGCAAGCCATCGGCCTGGGTCAGAACGTAGATATCCAGGCATAGCTATTTGCGTTTGCTCCACCTGGCCCCCACCCCCAATCGACGGAACACCTTAGCTTTCCACTTTCCTCTTTCTCCTTTCCACTTTCATCGCCTCCGCCCCAGGTTTGGGACGCTGTCAATTCGAAGAAGATGGCTTGCTCAGGGCTTCCGGCATCCTTATGTTCGCCCCAAGTGACCGCCTGAAACCATTGACCCAATATAAAGAGGAGCTTGCGATGATTCCAAAGAAATTGGCCAAAGCGATCAACGAACAGATAAAGAATGAAATGGAGTCGGCTTACATCTATCTTTCCATGGCCGCCTACTTTCACTCCCTGAGCCTGGACGGCATGGCCCACTGGATGCGCTGCCAGGCCCATGAGGAGACGATTCACGCCATGAAATTCATGGATCATCTCACCAACCGGAACACAACGGTGACCCTGCTGAATCTGGCGCAGCTGAAAACCAGTTGGTCGTCGCCGGTGGAGGCCTGGAAAGATGCCTATGCCCATGAACAGTTCATCACTTCCAAAATCAATGACCTGACCTCGATAGCCCGGCAGGAAAAGGATTATCAATCCGAGCCGCTTTTGGCTTGGTTTACTTCCGAGCAGATCGAAGAGGAGGCCACCAGCAGCAAAATCGCCGGAGAGATGGAGATGGTGGGCGAGAGCAAGAGCGCCCTGCTTATGCTGGACCGTGAGTTGGGAGCCCGCGCGTTTCCCGTCGGGTCGCCCTTCGATCCCGTCGCCTATGCCCAAGCCACCTGATGGCGGGATGGCCGATCTCGATGGGGATCTCCAGCTAAGTACCTAAAGTTTTTACCTCTTACGGCGATAGTATCCATAGACTCACTTTTGTGGGGGAAAGAGCATGTCCGACCAGGAGCGTCAAGAGAAATTTTTTGGCGATATCGCTATTGAAAAACAGATAGTTACCAAGGAAAAGCTTGAGCGCGCCCTGGTGATCCAGCGCTGCATCGCCAATCGGACCAAGGTGTTCATGCCCATCGGAGCGGTGCTGCAAAAAATGGGTCTGGTCACCCAGGCCCAAGTGGATGAGGTGCTGTCCGCCCAAAACAACCCCGAGGCGGAAGAGGCGGCCGACGCGTCGTTGCCTGGTCACTCCAGTCCGCTGACGGGCCTCAACCTGGTTGTGTCGAACGACAAATTGACTGCCACCATCGCGCCCGTGGGAGCGAATCAATCCCCGCCGCCCCTGGATACGGTCAAGCTGATGCTCATGGAAAATGAGGTCGGCTTTGGCCTGGTGAGCGATTCGCTTCTGGCCGCCCACTTGAAAAAGCATCCCATGCCGGCGGAACCCTTTGTGGTGGCGCAGGGCACACCGCCCGTTGCAGGCCAACCGCCGGAGATACGCTACTACTTCGATACCAACCCCCTGCGCGTCGGCACCCTGCTGGAAGACGGCACCATGGATTGGAAAAATCGCGGTGAAATCCCCCAGGTGGCCGTGGGCGACCTGTTGGCTGAAAAAGTGGGCGGCGATCCCGGCAAACCCGGCACTAGCGTATTTGGCCTGGATATCGCTCCCCCGCGCATCAAGGAACCGGCTCTAAAGTTCAGCAAAGGGGCCGAACGATCCGAGGACGGCCGACAGATTTTAGCGAAAGTCAAAGGAACCCCAAAGCTGGGAGCCGACGGTCGCGTCGGGGTGTATGGGGTGCTGCCCATCGAAAGCGACATCGGGGTGGCGACAGGCAATGTCGAATTCGACGGCCATATCGAAGTCGACGGTTGCGTTTCCAGCGGCTACAAAGTCAGGGGCGGAAGCCTGAACACCAAGGAGATCCAAAACGCCGAGATCGAAATGAGCGATGACCTGGTCAGTCTTGGCGGTGTGTATGGATCGACCATCAAGGTGGGCGGCTTTTTCAAGGCCAGCCATATTCACAACTCCACCATAGAGGTGCTCGGCGATCTGATCGTGGAGAAGGAGATTATTGGTTGCACCATCGAGGTCAACGGACGCTGCATGATCGACAGCGGCAAGATCGTCGGATCCAAAATAGGCGCCAAGAAAGGCATCCATGCGAAGGATGTCGGCACCCAGGCAGCCAGGCCCAGCGAGTTGATTGTGGGGGTCGATTTCAAGTTCGAAAGGGATATGAAAGCGTGCAAGGAGGAGCTTGCCGATCTGGAACGCCGCAAGACCGAAGCAGCAAACGCTGTCACGGCACTCAAGTCCCAGATCGACCTGATGGGTGCCGAATTAGGCCAAGTGGCCCAGGAGCAGGACGGTTGCATGGTCCAAAAACGGGGGCTCGAAGCGAAGCTCAACGGGCCGGAGATCGCCAACAACCCGGAAAAAAGAAGTCTGCTCGAAGAGCTGATCGGCGATCTGGCCGCCAAATACGACGCACTGGACAACCGCGTCCAAGCCATTATGGCCATGGATGATCAGGTCCGGTCCCAAATAACCCTGCACAAGAACAACCTCAAAGAGTCTGAGCAACAGATCACGGCAACCCAGGAGCATATGAACATCCTGGAAGAGGCCGCCAAGGTCGATCCCGGTATCCCGGTGGTCAAGGCCAGCGGCATAGTCTTTGCCAAAACATTGGTGGCCGGCCCCCACCGCAAAATCCTCCTCCCCCAGGATATGCATAACGTGCGTATTGCCGAGAGCCAGGAAGAGCACCAGATGAAAATTTCCAGCTTGCGCTGAAACCCGCCTGTGATATAGCCAATCCGAACAATTAAGCTTACACAGGAGCAACCATGAAAGAAGTTGTCATTGTATCGGCCTGTCGTACGGCCATCGGGACTTTTGGCGGCACCTTGCGCGACAGTCACGCGGCCACTCTCGCGGCGGCGGTCATGAAGGCGGCGGTGGCCAGGGCCGGCATCGATCCGGCCATCATCGACGATGTGCGTTTCGGCTGCTGCATGGAGCCGGCCGACGCCTTGAACG
>JBAQGR010000187.1:0-4941 GCA_049287895.1 Desulfatitalea sp. | reverse complement strand
GAATGCTTTGGCGGATCGCCTCTTCCAACTGCGCGACCCGGTCCACGGGCATTCGGCGGTGGGCGGCGATGCACCCCAATGGAATGGGCAGACCGGTTTGCTCTTCCCACCAGGCGCCCAGATCGACCACTGCCTGGAAGCCGGCGCTTTGGAAAGTAAAACGACTCTCGTGGATGATGACCCCGCAATCAGCCTCGCCGGCATCCAGGGCCGCGAAGATCTGGTCATAGGGAAGGAAGCGGCGCCGTTGGGCTTCGGGCGCCCACAGGCGCAGCAGCAGATGGGCCGTGGTCCACTGCCCCGGCAACACAATCCGGCAGCGGGCCATATCCTCGCGCGTCAAGGGCTTGCGTGCGATCACCAGCGGACCGCAGCCGTAGCCCAGCGCGCCGCCGCTGGCCAGCAAACGATAGTTCGCCTTGACCTTGAGCCAGGCGTAAAATGAGAGTTTGCTGACATCCAAGGTCTCTTCGAAGGCCATGCGGTTCAGGGTTTCCACATCGTGCAGCGCCGCTTGCAACGAGAACCCCATCGGCGGCAGAAGGCCGTTGACCAAAGCATTGAAGATAAAGGTGTCGTTGGGGCAAGGCGAAAAACCCAGCGAAATGTTCACGCGCCCTCCAGCTCAGACTGAAGACTTCGCAAAATATCCAAGGATCGTCACTCCCGCGAAGGCGGGAGTCCAGAACCGCAGAAAACAACTGGATTCCCGCCTTCGCGGGAATGACACAAATACCTCCCAGCGAATTTTTAAGAGCTCATCAGCCTTACATCTTAACAAACGCTCCAATTCTCTCCACCACGAACGCCAGTTGATCGGGATGCAGTTCGGGGTAGATGGGCAGCGCCAAAGTCTGGGCGGCCGCACGCTCGGATTCGGGAAAATCGCCGGGTCGATAGCCCAGGTAGGCGAAGCAGGCCTGCCGGTCGAGCGGCACCGGGTAGTAAACTTCGCTGCCGATCTCCTGGCTCCCCAGGTAGTCGCGCAAGGCATCGCGCCGTTCGGGCACCCGGATTACAAACTGGTTGTAGATATGGCGATTTTGCTTCTCGACGGGCAGCCCGATGCGCTCGCTGAGACCGGACTCGCGGAACAGCCGCCGGTAGGTGGCGGCATTGTTCTGCCGCGCCCGGGTCCAATCGTCCAGGTAGGCCAGTTTGACCGATACGATGGCTGCCTGTAAGGCGTCCAAGCGGAAATTGCCGCCAATGGCCTGGTGGTAGTATTTGGGCTCCATGCCGTGCATGCGCAGCAAACGCAGTTGGCGGTCTATCGCTTCGGTGGCGGCAGTGACCAATCCACCGTCGCCGAAGGCGCCCAGGTTTTTGGACGGGAAGAAGGAGAAGCAGCCGAAAGCGCCCATGCTGCCGGCACGTCGGCCTTTGTATTCCGCGCCGATGGCTTGGGCGGCATCTTCGATGACCACCAGCTGATAGCGGCGGGCGATCTCCAGGATCGGGTCCATCTCCGCGCACTGGCCGTAAAGATGCACCGGAATCACGGCTTTGACCGTGGCCCGCTCGCCCGGCGCCATGCGCTCTATAGTGGCGGCCAGTTGGGCAGGGTCCAGGTTATAAGTGCCGGGATCGATATCCACAAAGACCGGCGTTGCGCCCACCCTGGCGACGGCGCCGGCCGTGGCAAAAAAGGTGTAGGGCGTGGTGAGCACCCGGTGGCCCGGCCCGATGCCGGCGGCCATGAGCGCGATGATCAGGGCGTCGGACCCGGAGGAGACGCCGACGGCATAAGGAGTTCGGCAGTAACGGGCGATCCGTTCTTCCATCTGGGCGACCTGGGGGCCAAGGATGAAATACTGGCTCTCGCAGATCTCGTCGATGGCTGCGCGCACCTCTTCTTTAATGCGCTGATACTGTGCTTTTAAATCCAGCAGGGGTACTTTCATCTTTCCACTTTCATCTCCGGCGAAGCCGGCTCAGGAGCAGCTCCGGTTTAATTGGGACATTCGCTCGTTACATGGGCCGTTTGGCATTGCCGCGCCTGGGCCCGTTGCCGTTGCGCGCCCTGAAAGCATTGCCTTCGGTCGGCTTGATCTCTCCGCAGCGGGTCTCCACCGCCGCGTAGCCGAGCAGGGCGGCGACCTCGCGGTTGAAAGCCTCGCCGGGCTGAATGCGCCACTGTTCGGACATGGCGATGATCGTCTCCACATCTTCTTCCATTTTTAGATGCAACCATCCGCCGCAATCGCCGGGATAGCGTTGGATCAGGTCGCGCAACCCCACCAAGGTCTCTTTATCGATGCGCGCCACGTCGATGTTCAAATGAACTTCGGCGGTCCAAAGAGTTTCGGCCTCTTCCATGGGAATGACCGTATCGGCCAGCAGTTTGGCGCCCTTCTCTTCCTTCTGCAACTTGCCCTGGACCATTACCGGCCGGTCGTCGGTGAGCAGGTGCTGGCAGGCGCCATAGACCGACGGGAAAATGACCACCTCGATCGTGCCTTCCATGTCTTCCAGCTGCATGAAGGCCATCAACTCCTCTTTCTTGGTGCGGATGGTCTTGTGGCCGGTCACCATGCCGCCCAGGCGCACGGTCTGGCCGTCGGCGCACTCTTCGCCGGCAGCGCTGGTGGCGGTGCTGAACTTGGCCATGGTCTTCAGGTGCGGCCCCAGGGGGTGCCCGGAGATGTAGAACCCGAGCGCCTCCTTTTCGCGCGTCAAGCGTTCCCGTTCGGGCCACTCGGGAAGATTGGGCAGGGCCGGCGGCGTCATGGAGAGCGTGCAACCGGGACTTTCGTCGAAGAGCCCCATCTGCGGATCGCAGCGCTCTTTCTGCACCTTCTGCCCATACTCCAGGGCCTCTTCCAGGACCGCCATCATCTGGCTGCGCCGGGCGCCGGTGGCGTCGAAGGCCCCGCAGGCGATCAGACTCTCCACGACGCGCTTGTTGACTTTGCGCAGATCGACGCGCTCGCAGAAGTCAAAGAGGGATTTGAAGGGGCCGTTGGCCCGGCGCTCGTCGGCGATGACTTCCACCGCGCCCGCGCCCACGTTCTTGACGGCCACCAGGCCAAAGCGGATTTTGCCGTCGGCCACCGTGAAGGTGGTGTCGCCGTTGTTCACGTCGGGCGGCAGCACTTCGATCTGATGGCTGCGGCACTCGTTGATATACTTCACCACACCGTCGATGGCGTGCATTTCGCTGGTGAGCAGCGCGGCGATGAACTCCACGGGAAAGTGAGCCTTGAGGTAGGCGGTCTGGTAGGCGATCAGGGCATAGGCCGCGCTGTGGGACTTGTTGAACCCATAGCCGCCGAACTTCTCCATGAGATCGAACAGGGCGATGGCCTTCTTCTCTTCATGGCCGTTGGCCACCGCGCCCTTGACGAAGCGCTCGCGGTGCTCGGCCATCATGGCCGCGATCTTCTTGCCCATGGCCTTGCGCAGGCCGTCGGCCTCGCCCATGGTGTAGCTGGCCAAGGTGCCGGCGATCTTCATCACCTGCTCCTGGTAGACGATGACGCCGTAGGTCTCCTTGAGCAGCGCCTCCAGCTCGGGCAGCATATACGCCACCGCCTTGCGGCCGTGCTTGCGTTCGACGAAATCGGCCACCATGCCGCTGTCCAGCGGTCCGGGCCGGTAGAGCGCCACCAAGGCGGTGATATCGTCGAACGATTCGGGTTTCAGGCGCACCAGCAGATCCTTCATGCCCGAACTTTCCAGTTGGAACACGCCGGTGGTGTCGCCGGCGGCCAGCAGGGCATAGGTGGGCGCATCGTCGAAATCCAGATTGGAGAGGTCCGGCACTGTCTTGCCCTGCTGGGCGATGAGCGCCAGGGCATGGTCGATCACGGTCAAGTTGCGCAGGCCCAGAAAATCGAACTTGACCAGACCGATGTTTTCCACCAGCTTCATGTCGAACTGGGTCACTACTTCGCCCTTTTTACCTTTGTAGAGGGGCAGGTAGTTGACCAGGGGTTTGTCGCCGATCACCACGCCGGCCGCGTGGGTCGAGGCGTGGCGCGGCAAGCCTTCCAACGTTCGGCATATATGGATCAGATCGGCCACCTCGGGCCGCGAGGCTTGCAGCTCACGCAGTTGCGGCTCTTGCTCCAGGGCCTGGTCCAACGAGATGTTGAGCACATCCGGCACCAGCTTGGCGATGGCGTCTACCTCACTGAGGGCGATGCCCAGGGCCCGGCCCACATCGCGGATCACGGCGCGGGTCTTGAGTTTCCCGAAGGTGATGATCTGGGCCACATACTCCCCGCCGCCGTATCGCTCGACCACATACTTGAAGACACTCTCCCGGCCGTTGATGCAAAAATCGACGTCGATATCCGGCATGCTGATGCGATCCGGATTGAGGAACCGTTCGAAGAGCAGGCCGTGGGCCAGGGGGTCCAGATCGGTGATGCCTAGGGCATAGGCCACCAGGCTGCCGGCCGCCGATCCGCGGCCCGGTCCCACGGGAATCTTGCTCCGTTTGGCAAAGTCGATGAAATCGGCCACGATCAAGAAGTAGCCGGGGAAGCCCATCTTGTTGATGACGCCGATTTCGTACTCCAGGCGCTGGCGATAGGCCTGCTCGTCGGCGTCCGGCCGTTTGGCGTGGATCAAGGCCCAGACTCGGCCAAAGCCCTCCCGGGATTTGCTGGTGAACAGCTCCTCGGCGCTCAAACCGGAGGGGTCCTCGAAATGGGGGAAGTGATAGCTGCCGAAGTCGAACGAGACATCACAGCGTTTGGCGATGGCCACGCTGTTGTCGATGGCGCCGGGAAAATCCTTGAAGTAAGCGATCATCTCCTCTTTGGATTTGAAGTAGAGTTGATCGGTGCGAAAACGGAAGCGGTCACTGTCGTTGACCGTCTTGCCGGTCTGCACGCACAGCAGCACGTCATGGGCGCGCACGTCGGCCTTGTCCAAATAGTGGCAGTCGTTGCTGGCCAGCAGGGGGATGGAGAGTTTGGCGCTCATGTCGCG
>JBAQGR010000186.1:0-13995 GCA_049287895.1 Desulfatitalea sp. | reverse complement strand
TGAATCTGCCCGAGGGTGTAGAGATGGTGATGCCGGGAGACAACGTAGCGATCACGGCCGAGTTGATTACGCCGATAGCGATGGAAAAGGAACTGCGCTTTGCCATCCGCGAAGGCGGACGTACGGTCGGCGCCGGTGTGGTTAGCGAAATCATCGAGTAATAATCAAGGAGTCGACAGGTGAGAGTAATCGTAACGCTCGCATGCGGTGAATGCAAACGCCGTAACTATACGACGACAAAAAACAAGCGGACCACACCAGATAAGCTGGAGTTCAACAAGTATTGTCCGTTCTGTCAGAAACATACACCTCACAAGGAAACCAAGTAACATCAAGTGACACAGTAATGTGCCGCCCGTGCAGGCCAGTAGCTCGAATGGTAGAGCATCGGACTCCAAATCCGGGTGTTAGGGGTTCGAATCCCTCTTGGACTGCCAATGTTTTTGGTCGAATGGGATAAAGGGGTGACGACATACAACCGCTTGCTTGGGAATGAGAACCCCTTATCGTAGTGATCGACAAGGAGTGGCATGGGACGGATACTTAAGAAGAAAGACCCCGAGAAAAAGAAAGCCCAGCGTCTCGATAAGAATGGTGACGCTGCATCAACATCCCAATCCGGGGTCGATGATTCGCAAAGCAAGCCCGCACTGGTGCCCAAAAGGGCGCCGGTATTAGCTAAACCAAAGGCCACCGGAGCTGAAAAAAACTTTTTGGATAATAGCATTCAATTCTTGCGTGAAGTAAAGATTGAGCTGAAAAAGGTCACTTGGCCATCCCGAAAGCAGACCATGGGGTCCACCCTGGTAGTTATCATTCTGGTGATGATCATTTCCCTTTTTCTGGGAATGGTCGATTTTAGTCTGTCGAAACTGATGCAGATCGTGCTTCCATAACCTAAGGCAAGGTGATTCGTGGCTCTCAGATGGTACATCGTGCATGTTTATTCCGGTTTTGAAAACAAGGTAAAAGCCTCGCTGGAAGAGCGCATTGCCATCTCACCCAACCCACAGAAATTCGGCGAAGTGCTGGTCCCCACCGAAGAGGTGGTGGAGCTGGTGAAGGGCAAGCGGCGTACCTCGGCGCGCAAGTTCTACCCCGGGTATCTGCTCGTCAGAATGGAACTGGACGATGAAACTTGGCACATTGTCAACGACACGGCCAAGGTGACCGGCTTTTTAGGAGGCAGGGACAAGCCCACGCCGCTGACCGATGAGGAGGCCGATCGCATTCTCAATCGAATGGAGGCGGGCAAGCTTAAGCCGCAACCCAAATATTTCTTCGATACAGGTGATGAAGTTCGTGTGATCGACGGGCCGTTTACCAATTTCAACGGTACGGTGGAAGAGGTCAATCACGAGAAGGGCAAGATCAAGGTTTTGGTAAGTATTTTCGGACGCTCTACACCGGTGGAACTGGAGTTCGTACAAGTATCCAAGCTTTAAGGTGTTCCCTATCGCAACTATCAGGAGATAATAAAGAACCATGGCGAAAAAGGTAATGGCACAAATTAAGCTGCAAGTCACGGCGGGCAAAGCCACACCGTCGCCCCCCATTGGGCCTGCACTCGGTCAACACGGCGTGAACATAATGGACTTCTGCAAGGCTTTCAACGCGCGTACCGCAAACGAAGCGGGTATGATCATCCCGGTGGTGATTACCGTCTACCAGGATCGATCATTTACGTTTATTACAAAGACACCACCGGCTGCCGTGTTGTTGAAAAAAGCCGCGAAGATCGCCAAGGGTGCCGGCGATCCCAAACGCGACCGAGTTGGCAAGGTCACGCGGACCCAAGTCGAAGAGATCGCCAAATTGAAGATGGCGGATCTGAATGCCAACGACTTGGACGCCGCCTGCCGCATTATCAGTGGAACCGCGCGCAGTATGGGAATTGAGGTAGTCTAAGATAAAGATCGCCCGCATACAAAACGACCTTCGATGCGGCGTAACAAAAAGATGCCATAGGTCAAGGAGTGGGAAGCGAAAATGCCGAAACGGGGTAAAAAATACTTAGAATCCAAAAGCAGAATCGATGCCCAAAAGCGCTACGATTTTGTGGAAGCCGTAGAGTCCGCCCTCAAATCATCCTTCGCCAAATTTGACGAAACCGTGGATGTTGCTGTACGCTTGGGTGTCGACCCTCGGCACGCCGACCAGATGGTGCGCGGCACCGTGGTGCTGCCGCATGGTATTGGCAAAGAGGTCCGGGTGTTGGTCTTTGCCAAAGGCGAAAAAGAGAACGAAGCCAAAGAAGCCGGTGCCGACCTCGTTGGCAATGACGAGTTGATCGAAAAAATCCAGGGGGGTTGGTTCGAATTCGACAAGGTTGTGGCCACACCGGATATGATGGGCGCTGTTGGCAAGATCGGTCGGGTGTTAGGGCCGCGGGGATTGATGCCCAACGCCAAAACCGGTACAGTCACCTTTGACGTGGGAAAAGCCGTTCAAGAGCTCAAGGCTGGTAAAATTGATTTTCGGGTGGAAAAAGCCGGTATCGTGCACGCCCCCATGGGGAAAGTTTCCTTTGGCGTGGAAAAGATCGTGCAAAACCTTTCGGCCTTCATTGACACCATCATGCGGCTCAAACCATCGTCCAGCAAGGGCACCTATCTCAAGAGCATCGCCATCTCCACGACCATGGGGCCTGGAGTCAGAATTGATGCGTCCCTGGTCAAAGAGATGGTCAAGTAAGGACGATTCGTCGTTTGGAAAAAAATACGCTGTCAAAGACCGTAGGTTCACGCGCGGTGGTCAACGATCTCAATGCGTGTATAATCGGCACGAGCCGGCCTACCGAGACAGTCTGCGCGCGGTACGCGGACCGTTTATGGGAATCACGAGGTGCGTTCCCAGGATGATCGCGGCCCAACAGACACACTCCCGCTGTATTCTACGGTTCTTACAGTCAGGGAAGGAGGTGTTAGGTAAATTTGGATATCGAGGCTAAAAAACTACTAGTCGAGAAGTTGCACGAGCGGTTGAAGAAAAGCAAGGTGGTCATCGTGACCGACTTCAAAGGCTTGGATGTCGGCACCATGACCGAGTTGCGCAGAAAACTGCGCCAAGCCGATGTCGAGTATGAAGTCATCAAAAACACCATACTGCGACGCGCTTCCGAAGGGACCGGCGTGGCGTCGATCAAGGGGTACTTCGAGGGACCCAGTGCCGTTGCGATCAGTTACACCGATCCAGTGGCTCCGGCGAAAGTTCTGACCGACTTTGTCAAGTCCAATCAGAAACTGGGAATCAAGATCGGCGTACTCAATGGGAAAGTGCTGGACCTTGCGGCCATCAATGCCCTTTCTTCGCTGCCTTCACGCGAAGAGCTGCTGGCCACCGTGCTGTCGGCCATGATCGCAGTGCCCACATCATTCGTGCGCGCCTTAAACGACGTGCCGCGCCGAATGGTCAATGTGTTGCAGGCCATCAAAGAACAAAAAGAGAAGCAAGCTGCCTAAACGTGCAAAGAGCACCATAAATTAACTTTTAATAATACGCCTATAGCGCCGCGAACGCGATGCGGCGATACGATTTAATAAGCGGAGGAGCAAATACAATGGCTGATATCAGCAAGCAGGATGTAATCAATTTTATCGCCAACATGACCGTTCTGGATCTCTCCGAAATGGTCAAGGAGCTTGAAGAAAAATTCGGTGTATCGGCGGCCGCGCCTGTGGCCATGATGGCGGCCGCCGGTCCCGCGGGCGATGCCGGTGGCGCGAAGGAGGAAAAAACCGAATTCGATGTTATCTTGATCGCCGCCGGTGACAAAAAGATTCAGGTGATCAAAGAAGTGCGCGCCATTACGGGTCTTGGACTGAAAGAGGCCAAAGATCTGGTCGATTCGGCGCCCAAACCCGTTAAAGAGGGTATCGCCAAGGAAGAAGCCGATAAAATCAAAGCGCAATTGGAAGGTGCCGGTGCCCAAGTGGAACTCAAGTAGGTGCCCGCGATGGGTATGTGTTCCATCGCCCTGCTGAAAACGAATGATGCAATGCGAAAATGGGGTGGAAAGGCCGAAAACCTTCTATCCCATTTTCGCGTTTCCTAAAGTCATTTAAAAAAAATTGGAGAGACCATGGTTGCACGGCTGGCGCTTGACAAGCGTATTCGGAAGAATTTCGGTAAGATCAAGAAGATCGTCGAGATCCCGGATCTTATCGGCATGCAAAAAGAATCGTATCGACGCTTTCTGCAGCTCGATGTGCCGCCTGAAAAGCGTGAAGACATCGGCTTGCAGGCGGTATTCAAATCGGTATTTCCTATCAAGGATTTCACCGGCAGCGCTTCTTTGGAGTTCGTAGCCTATCGCTTTTCGGAAGTTAAACACAGCGAAGATGAGTGCATCCAGCGTGGTATGACCTATGAGTTGCCGGTGCGTATTACCGTCCGGCTGGTGGTTTATGATGTCGACAAAGAAACCGGCGTCTCCAATATCCGTGATATCAAAGAACAGGAAATATACTTCGGCACCATTCCGTTGATGACCGAAAAAGGAACTTTTATCATCAATGGTACCGAGCGTGTCGTGGTCAGCCAGCTGCATCGGTCGTCCGGCGTTTTTTTCGATCACGACAAGGGCAAAACCCACTCGAGCGGAAAAATTATCTACAGCGCGCGCATTATCCCCGTGCGCGGCTCCTGGATCGATTTGGAAATCGATCCCAAGGATATTGTCTACATCCGCATCGATCGCCGCCGCAAATTCCCGGTGACCACGTTGTTGAAGGCCTTCGGTTATACGACCGAGGATTTGTTGAACTACTTCTACGCCAAAGAGCGCGTGGTGATCGAAGGCCGCCGGGCGTTTAAATTGTTTAACGAAGAACAACTCAAAGGCCAGCGGGCCAGCCGGGATGTGGTCGATCCCACCACCGGCGAAGTGCTCATCAAAAAAGGGCGCATGTTCACCCAACGGGCCATCAAGCAGATGAAGACGGCCAACATGGAGTCCATCCCCATCGGGCCGGAAGAACTGCTGAGCAAAGTCTTCGCCGTGGCCATCCCCGATCCGAAGAGCGGCGAGGTGTTGATTCACTGCAACGAAGAGATCGACGAAGAAGCTTTGGCCAAACTGAAGAACGCCGGGATCAGCGAGTTCGATATTCTGCACATCGACGGTGTTTCCAGCAGCGACTCGATCCGCAAAACCTTGCACCTGGACAAAGTGGCCAGTAAAGAAGAGGCCCTGATCGAAATTTACCGGCTGATGCGGCCGGGAAATCCGGCCACACCCGAAGTGGCGCAAGAGTTCATGGATCACCTCTTTTTCAAATCGGCTTACTACGATCTGTCGAGCGTCGGCCGACTCAAGATCAACCTGCGTTTGGGGATCCAGGCGCCCGTGCACCTGCGGACCCTGCGCAAGGAAGACATTCTGCTCACGTCCAAGACCTTGATCGAACTGCGCGATACCCAAGGCGTGGTCGATGACATCGACCATTTGGGCAACCGCCGTGTGCGGGCGGTAGGCGAGCTTCTGGAGAATCAGTACCGCATCGGGTTGGTGCGTATGGAGCGGGCCATTAAGGAGCGCATGAGTCTGCAGGAAGTGGATGCATTAATGCCCCACGACCTGATCAATCCCAAACCGGTATCGGCGGTGGTCAAAGAGTTCTTCGGAACCAGCCAGTTGAGCCAGTTCATGGACCAGACCAACCCATTATCGGAAACCACCCACAAGCGGCGTTTGAGCGCGTTGGGCCCTGGCGGGTTGACGCGCGAGCGCGCCGGGTTCGAGGTTCGCGACGTGCATCCGTCCCACTACGGGCGCATCTGTCCCATCGAAACTCCGGAAGGACCGAACATCGGATTGATCGTATCGTTGAGCACGTACGCGCGGGTCAACGACTACGGCTTTATCGAAACGCCCTATCGTGTGGTTAAAGATGCGACTGTTTCGCAATCGGTTAAGTTCCTCAGCGCCTTTGAAGAGAAGAAGCATCCCATCGCCCAGGCCAATGCCCCCATCGACGACAAGGGCGGCTACATCAATCCCTTGGTGACGTCCCGGGTGGCAGGCGAATTCATGATGGTCGAGCGCGAGCAGATCGAACTGATGGACATCTCGCCCAACCAATTGGTGAGTGTCTCGGCCTCGCTGATTCCCTTTTTGGAAAACGACGATGCCAACCGTGCCCTCATGGGATCCAACATGCAGCGCCAGGCCGTACCCCTGATGATCAGCGAAGCCCCATTGGTGGGAACCGGGATCGAAGGGGTCGTGGCCAAGGATTCCGGGGTGACCATCGTGGCGGACCGCGACGGCGTGGTCGTGGATGTGGATGCCTCGCGGATCGTCGTCCGCCATGCCGAGGATCCCAAAGGCCATAAGAAGGCCGTCTCCATCCATAACCTGTCCAAATTCATCCGTTCCAACCAGAACACCTGCTTCAACCATCGGCCCATTGTCAAAAAAGGCCAAACGGTCCGGGCCGGTGACATCATCGCCGACGGGCCGGCCACGGACCACGGCGAGTTGGCCCTGGGCAAGAATGTCACGGTGGCGTTCATGCCCTGGGGAGGGTATAACTTCGAAGACTCGATTCTGGTGTCCGAACGTCTTGTGCGCGATGGAGTTTACACCTCAATCCACATCGAAGAGTTTGAAATCGTGGCCCGTGATACCAAGCTGGGCAAAGAGGAGATTACCCGGGACATACCCAACGTGGGCGAAGAAGCGCTCAGGAATCTGGATGAAAGCGGTATCATCCGGTTGGGCGCCGAAGTGGTTCAGGGAGATATTCTGGTCGGCAAGATCACTCCCAAAGGCGAGACCCAACTCTCTCCCGAAGAAAAACTGTTGCGCGCCATCTTCGGTGAAAAGGCCGGCGATGTGAAGGACACCTCCTTGCGCGTGCCACCGGGCGTGGAAGGCATCGTCATCGATGCCAAAGTGTTTGCGCGCCGGGGAACGGAAAAGGATGAGCGCACCCAGGCCATCGAACTGGCCGAAATCACCGTGCTTGAACGCAACCGTGACGATGAGATCAAAATACTGGAAGATATCACCCGCGAACGGATCGAGAAGCTGGTCGTGGGGCAAAAGTTGGCGGCGCCCCTGAAGAAAGGTAAAAAAGTATACGCCGGCAAGGACGAGCAACTCCTCGAAGGCATGCTGACCGATTTCCCTATGGCCCAATTGGAAACCCTGGTACTGAACGATGCAGAGGTGACCGAAAAGATGCACGACCTGCTCGAACAGTTCCGGCAGCAATGCGACCGGGTGCGCGAAAGCTTCGAAAATTCGCTGCAGCGCTTTGAAAGGGGCGACGAACTGCCGCCCGGCGTAATCAAGATGGTCAAGGTGTATGTAGCCATGAAGCGCAAGCTTTCGGTGGGTGATAAGATGGCCGGCCGGCACGGCAACAAGGGCGTGGTGTCGCGCATTTTGCCGCTGGAAGACATGCCGTACTTCGAAGACGGAACGGCGGTGGACATGGTGCTCAATCCGTTGGGCGTGCCCTCGCGTATGAATGTCGGCCAAATTCTGGAGATCCATCTCGGGCGCGCGGCCAAGGGGCTTGGCTTGCAGATCAACCGGATGATCGAAGAGAACAAGATCTCCGAGCTGCGCAAAAAGTTCAAGCGGGTGTTCGATACCAAAGAGATCGCCAGCGCCATCGATAAACTGGATGAAGCCCAGGTGCTGGAGATGGCCGCCAACTATAAAAACGGCGTCTTCATGGCCACGCCGGTTTTCGACGGCGCCAAGGAAGAAGAGATCAAGACCCTGTTGACCGAAGCCGGCGTAGCCGCCAACGGTCAGGCGACGCTATTCGACGGCCACACCGGCGAAGCTTTCAAAGAGAAGGTGACGGTGGGCACCCTGTATATGTTGAAACTGCACCACCTGGTGGATGACAAGATCCATGCCCGTTCCATCGGCCCCTACTCGCTGGTCACCCAGCAACCGCTGGGCGGCAAGGCCCAATTCGGCGGTCAACGACTGGGTGAAATGGAGGTCTGGGCCATGGAGGCCTATGGCGCGGCCCATGCGCTGCAAGAGTTCCTCACCGTCAAATCGGATGATATGGCGGGCCGAACGCGTATGTACGAGAAAATCGTCAAAGGGCAAAACATTCTGGAGCCCGGACTGCCGGAGTCTTTTAAGGTCTTGACGAAAGAGTTGCAGGCCTTGGGTCTGGATGTGTCGCTCCTGGAAGAAAAGGATATGCCCAAACTATAGGCGCGCCTGGTTGCGCAACTTTTGTTATACCGGTGCGTGTGAACATATTTCATTCATTTCCTAAAAAGAGGAAATCTTCATGGAAACTTTGTACGACTTTTTTGCAAAACCAACCGATCCGCGGCAATACAGAGGCGTTCGGGTGGCCCTGGCGTCGCCCGAACAGATCCGGCAGTGGTCCCACGGCGAAATCAAGAAGCCGGAGACCATCAACTACAGGACGTTCAAACCGGAACGTGACGGTCTGTTTTGCGCCAAAATATTCGGTCCCACCAAGGACTACGAGTGCAACTGCGGCAAATACAAGCGCATGAAGCATCGGGGGGTCATTTGCGAAAAATGCGGCGTGGAAGTCATTCAGTCCAAGGTGCGTCGCGAACGCATGGGCCATATCGAATTGGCCACGCCCGTCTCCCATATCTGGTTCCTCAAGAGCCTGCCCAGCAAGATCGGCAACCTGCTCGACCTGACGTTGAAAAGCATGGAGAAGGTTCTTTATTTCGACTCTTACATCGTCGTCGATCCTAAAGATACGCCGCTGACCCGCTGCCAATTGCTCAGCGAGGAAAAATACCGCGAAGCCTTGGAGCAGTATGGTAGTAAATTCGAAGCGGGTATCGGCGCCGAAGCGGTCAAGCGCTTGCTGGAAGGAATCGATCTGAATGCACTTTACGACAGCTTGCGCGATGAAGTTCGCAGCACCCATTCGGTGGCCAAGCGTCAAAAGTTGTCCAAGCGTCTGCGTATCGTGGATGCGTTTCGGCGTAGCGGATTGGACCCGGTCTGGATGATCATGGATGTGATCCCGGTGCTTCCGCCGGACCTGCGGCCGCTGGTGCCGCTCGAAGGCGGCCGCTTCGCCACCTCCGATTTGAACGATCTGTACCGCCGCGTCATCAACCGCAACAACCGCCTCAAACGGCTGGTGGATCTGAAGGCACCCGATATCATCGTGCGCAACGAAAAGCGCATGCTGCAAGAGTCGGTGGATGTCCTTTTCGACAACGGCCGTCACGGACGGGTGATCACCGGCACCAACAAGCGCCCCTTGAAATCGCTCAGCGATACCCTCAAGGGCAAACAGGGCCGTTTTCGCCAGAACCTGCTGGGCAAACGCGTGGACTACTCGGGCCGTACCGTCATCACCGTCGGCCCCAACCTGCGCTTGCATCAATGCGGGCTGCCAAAGAAGATGGCCCTGGAGTTGTTCAAACCGTTCGTCTACTACCGGCTGGAACAGAAGAACTTGGTCTCCACGGTCAAAAGTGCTAAAAAGATGGTCGAGCGCGAAGTACCCGAAGTGTGGGATACCCTGGATGAGGTGGTGCGGGAGTACCCCGTCATGCTCAACCGGGCGCCCACCCTGCATCGCTTGGGTATCCAGGCCTTCGAGCCCAATCTGATCGAGGGCAAGGCAATTCAACTGCACCCGCTGGTGTGCACTGCTTTCAATGCCGACTTCGACGGCGACCAGATGGCCGTCCATGTACCTCTTTCGGTCGAATCGCAAATCGAAGCCCGCATACTGATGCTTTCGTCCAACAACATCTTGTCGCCGGCCAACGGCAGCCCCATCATCGTGCCCAGCCAGGATATCGTTTTGGGCACTTATTATATGACGCGCGGCGTCGACGGCCGCAAAGGGGAGGGCAAGATCTTCGCCAATACCGATGAGGTCCGCATGGCTTACGATTCGCGTGAAGTGGACTTGCATGCCAAGATCGTGGTGCGCATAGGCGACAAACGGCACGAGACCACCGTGGGCCGTATCTTGTTTTGGGAGATCATGCCCAAGGACAACTTGGTTGTCCTGCGCCACTTGATGGTCAAGGAGAGCGAACAAGCCAAGGAGATTCTTTCACAAATCGAGGAGGGCACCGATTTTGTCGAAATGGTCAATGCCCACTCGTTGGGTATCGATAAAGAGCAGGGCGGTTTTATCGGTCTGTTGCGCAGAGACGAGTTCCAGCGCATCTTCGATACCGATACAGAGGGAGCCGAGGCGGTGTTCGGCCTTCAGCCAGGAGAAGTCAGCCCGGTCATCAAAGCCCACGACGGGTTCCATCTTTTTAAGCTGATCGAAAAGCGGCAGGAGATGCCCTTTGAGTCGGTCAACAAAGTGATGGACAAAGGGGCGTTGCGCGATCTGGTGGACTTCGCCTATCGTAACCTGGGGCCCAAGGCCACCGTCATCCTGTCGGACCGGCTCAAAGACATCGGGTACAAATACTCGACCAAAGGCGGGCTTTCCATCTCGATCAACGACATGATCATCCCGGAAGGCAAATGGGCGCTCCTCAAACAAGCCGAGCTGCAGGTGACCGAGATCGGCCGCCAATACACGGAAGGTTTGATCACCCAGGGTGAGAAATACAACAAGGTGGTGGATATCTGGGCCAAAGCCACCGACGACGTGGCCAACGAAATGATGGAGGCCATGAAAAATGCACCGGTTTATGACGAAAAAGGCAAACCGATGTTGGATGCCAACGGCCAGATGGTCATCTCCGAAAGCCTCAACCCCATCTTCATGATGGCCGATTCGGGCGCCCGCGGTTCCAAAGACCAGATGCGCCAGTTGGCCGGTATGCGCGGGTTGATGGCCAAACCTTCCGGCGAAATCATCGAAACCCCGATTCAGGCCAATTTCCGCGAAGGCCTTTCGGTGTTGCAGTACTTCATCTCGACCCACGGCGCCCGCAAGGGTTTAGCTGACACCGCGCTCAAGACCGCCAACTCCGGCTATCTCACCCGCCGTCTGGCCGACGTGGCCCAGGATGCCACCATCACCGTAAAGGATTGCGGCACCATGATGGGCGTGGAGGTCGAGCCGTTGATGGAGGGCGGTGAAGTGATCCAGCGCCTTGGCGAGCGTGTGCTGGGCCGCGTTACCGTCGAGGATATTCTGGACCCGTTCACCGACGAAGTGTTGATTCCGGCCAACCACGAGATTGATGAGCGCGGTGTACGCCTCATCGATGAGGCCGGTATTACGCGGGCTCGGATTCGCAGTGTGTTGACCTGCCAAACCAAATTCGGTGTTTGCGCGGCCTGTTATGGCCGCGACCTGGCTCACGGCGGAAGGGTGGAAATCGGCCAGTCCATCGGCATTTTGGCTGCTCAATCCATCGGCGAGCCGGGCACCCAGCTGACCATGCGCACCTTCCACATCGGTGGTACGGCTAGCCGGCGGGTCGAGCAGGCCGACATCCGGGCGCGCACGTCCGGTGAAGTCAAATATCTCGATCTGAATATCGTGCAGAATGCCCAAGGCCACAACGTGGTCATGAACCGCCGCGGTGGTGAATTCGCCATCCTGGGCAAAGCCGGTCGCGAACGCGAGCGTTGTCCGGTCATCTACGGCGCCCACATCCTGGTTGCGGACGGCGATAAGGTTGAGCCCGGGCAGCTGCTGGTCTCCTGGGACCCCTTTACGACCCCCATCATTACCGAGGTGGCCGGAATGGTTAAATTCGGGGACCTGGTTCCTGGCAAGACCATGCAGGAGAAGGTGGACCCTGTCACCGGCAAATCGAGTCGCACCGTCATCGAATCCAAAACCGGTGAAGAGCGGCCACGCATCTCCGTCAAAGGCGAGGACGGCAAAACCGCCAAACTCAAAAGCGGCAGCGGTATGGCCCGCTACATTCTTCCCGTGGACGCTATTTTGATGGTGGAAGAAGGGGACGAAGTCCGGGCTGGCGACGTGGTCGCCAAACTTCCCAGAGCCACCACCAAAACCAAGGACATTACCGGCGGTTTGCCGCGCGTGGCCGAGCTGTTTGAGGTGCGCAAGCCTAAAGACATCGCGGTGCTCAGTGAAATCGAGGGCTATGTCAGCATCGCCAAATCCACCAAGAAGGGCAAACAGAAGGTGACCGTTGCGCCCGTGGATGTCGGCGACAAGAAAGAGTACCTGATCCCCCGCGGCAAGCACATCAACGTTTATGAGGGCGATTACGTCAAGGCCGGCGAGCCCTTGGTAGGCGGCTCTGCCATTCCCCAGGATATTCTGCGCATCAAGGGCGAGGTGGCCCTGGCACGCTACCTGGTGGATGAAGTCCAGGAGGTGTACCGCCTGCAAGGCGTGCGTATCAACGACAAGCACATCGAGGTGATCGTTCGCCAGATGATGCGTCGGGTCAAAATCATGGATGTGGGCGATACTGATTTTATCGTGGAAGAACAGGTGGACCGTATCGTTTTCGAGGATGCCAACCAGGAGGTTATCGCCGGTGGCGGCAAACCGGCCACGGCCGAGCCGCTGATTCTGGGGATAACCAAGGCCTCGCTGAGCACCGATAGCTTCATCTCCGCGGCCTCGTTCCAGGAAACCACCAAAGTCCTCACGGACGCCTCGATTGCAGGCACCGTTGATTATTTGCGGGGTTTGAAAGAGAACGTCATCATGGGGCGCTTGATCCCCGCTGGAACCGGTCTGGTGGATTACCTGAATCTGGATGTATCCCAAAGCGAAGTGTCCGCAGATCAGAGCTGAGGCCCTTTTGGGAGGGCCCCTTCGGAAAGGCTGGAAACGGTCTATTTCCGGAGAGGCGGCTCAGTCCAATGAAAAAAATAGCGGCGAATATGGAAAAATACTTGACAATAATCGGGCATCTATATACTAATCCGCTTTTTCCGCAAGCGCGCGTCACGCGCAGGAATCAAAGAAAGACAGGGGTTAAGAGGACAATATGCCGACGATCAACCAGTTAGTGAAAAATGGACGCCAGCGGGTTAAGAAAAAGACCAACACCCCCGCATTGAAGGGTGCCCCTCAAAAAAGAGGTGTATGTACGAGAGTTTATACATCGACTCCCAAGAAGCCGAACTCGGCGTTGCGCAAGGTGGCCCGTGTGCGCTTGACCACCGGTATCGAAGTCACCGCCTACATTCCGGGAATCGGCCACAATCTGCAGGAGCACTCGGTGGTTCTGGTCCGCGGCGGGCGCGTCAAGGACTTGCCTGGTGTGCGCTATCACATCGTGCGCGGCACACTGGATACGCTGGGGGTTGAAGATCGTCGTCAGAGTCGCTCCAAATATGGCGCCAAAAAGCCCAAATAGTTTTCACTAACCGAACCACAGTCGAGATGATGGTGTAGCATATGCCAAGACGAAGAGAAGTCCCCGAACGCAACATTATTCCGGATGCGAAATACAACAGCAAGCTGGTGGCCAAATTCATCGCTTCGCTGATGCGCGACGGCAAAAAGAGCGTGGCCGAGTCCGTGATGTATGGTGCCTTTGAGCTCATCGAACAGAAAGCCAAGGGCGAACCCATCAAGGTGTTCGAACAAGCCTTGGATAATGTGCGCCCCATGATAGAGGTCAAGTCGCGGCGTGTGGGCGGATCGACCTATCAGGTGCCCACGGAAATACGACCGTCGCGCAGAACGGCGCTGGCCATCCGCTGGTTGATCAGTTACGCCCGCGGGCGCTCCGAGCTCGGATTCGCCGCCAAGCTTGCCGGCGAAATGATGGATGCCTCCGGCAATCGCGGCGCTGCCGTGAAAAAGAAGGAAGATACCCATAAGATGGCGGAGGCCAACAAGGCATTTGCCCACTACCGTTGGTAAGAGGTTCACGAACGAACGCGCAATAGGTTTTAAATTCCGCGCTCCACCGAAGGCCCAGGTATTTAAAACCTATTCTTTTGTCTAATCGATAGCCCGATTAGGGGAGGACGAGATGGCGAAGGCAAAATTTGAGAGAAAGAAGCCACATGTCAACGTAGGGACCATCGGTCATATTGATCATGGCAAGACGACTTTGACGGCAGCGATCACCAAGCACAACGGGTTA
>JBAQGR010000185.1:0-17872 GCA_049287895.1 Desulfatitalea sp. | reverse complement strand
CTGGGAATTTCGATCACGTCCGAGCAGAGCCGGTAGAAAAAGTCATCGCGCAGAATCTTTTGGGAGCGGATCTCTTCCAGGGGACGATTGGTGGCGGCGATAATGCGCCCGGAAAAACGATGGGGCTGATGGCTGCCCACGGGCGTGAAGATGCGCTCCTGCAACACTTGCAGCAGTTTGATTTGAATGTTCTGGCGCACCTCGCCGATCTCGTCCAGAAAGATAGCGCCAAAAGGGCTGCACCGGTCGAAGACCCCCTTGTAATCTTCCACCGCGCCGGTGAAGGCCCCCTTCTTATGGCCGAACAACTCCGATTCGATCAAGGTTTCCGAGAACTGGGACAAGTTGAGAGCGATGAACGAGCCGGCGAAGCTAACCGCAAAGCAGCGTTTCTTTTCGTCGAAGGGAATATAGGCCGACCGCCCGATGGCGGCCGCGGCCGTGCCTTTGCCGGCGCCCGTGGGACCCAGAATCAGGGTGGAGAAATCTTCCATGCGGTTCCACAGGTAGCGATCGTACCAGTCGATATTGTGGGTGAAGACATTGTTCCAAAGCTTTTCGCGCAACAGGCGCATGCACATGCTGCGGCCCACCAGGTTTTGGCGGATGAAGTAAAAGGCCCGGCGCAACTGGAAGTGCAATTCGAAGTAGCGCACGGCCGCGGCATGGTCGAACCCGCGCCGCTGGAGCATGGCGATCATTTCGACGGCAAAGGCCACCGGCAGGCTGCGCTCGCCGGCCGCCATCTGGGCGTCGATCAGGGCGTCAAACTGGGGCGCGAAGCGGTGGAAGATATCGAATAGAAACGCATAGGTCAGCAAGCGGCGATCCTTATCGCCATACTGGCCCACATCGGCCCGCTGCTGCTGTTCGATCAGGTCCACGCGGCGCTCCAGCTCGGCGATCACCTGATCGACACTGGCCTGGTCGCCGGCGCCCGCATAGAGCCCGGCGATCTGATCGTCGATCCCGGCACGCGCCTCCCCAAAGGGATTGGTCAACACCGCCCGGCTGATCAGATCGAAAAAGGCGCGCTCCTCGGTAGTCAATCGCTGCATGGCCCCCTCCTATGCAAAAATTTAAACATCCATTTCATGCATAGCCCATATTCATTGAATGCACAATACCGTCGCCGCCCATGAGCGCCGGCTCATGACGCCGGATTCATTTTTTCTTATAATTTAAATTTATTAGCAGCGATCACCACCGGTGGCACGATCATTGATTTGTCGGCGGCAGGGTTTAACTCAGAACCGTTTAACAAGGAGGCCCGACCATGTCCCGACCCAATGCAACCCATACCCCCTGGCGCCTGATCCCTCTGGCCATCGCGGCCGCCCTGCCGCGGGCCATCGTCTGGACCCTCACGCGCCTGCTCTACCGCGTCCGCTGCCAGGGACTGGCCCATATCCCGGACCAGGGCGCGGCGGTGCTGGTGTGCAACCATGTGAGCTACGTGGATGCTCTGATCATCTACGCCGCCAGCCGGCGGCCGGTGCGCTTCGTGATGCACGCCAGCTACTATCGCATACCCGTTCTGCACTGGCTCTTCAAGGCCGCCGGCATGATCCCCATCGACTCGGGCCGCACGAATCCCGCCTTGTTGCAGCGATCCCTGCAAGAAGTTTCCGCGGCCCTGGCGCGGGGCGACCTGGTCTGTCTCTTTCCCGAAGGCCACCTGACCCGCGACGGCGAGATCGACGCTTTCCGTCCAGGCATCGAGCGCATCATCCAGGCCAACCCCGTGCCCGTGGTGCCCCTGGCCTTGCGCGGTTTGTGGGGCAGCGTCTTCAGCCATAAAGGTGGCACGGCCCTGACCCACTTGCCCAAACGTTTCTGGTCGCGCATCGAACTGGCCGTGGGCGAAATGGTTCACCCCCGGTCCGTCACGGCGGAAACCCTGCGTGCCGCGGTGCTGCGCTTGCGCGGCGCCTGGGCGTAAAGTTGGATCAAAGAGGAAAGCAGAAAGTGGAAAGTTGTCGGTAAAGCGCGGACGAATCGGGCGGGGGGCTCCCCGCCCGTTGTGTTTACTGCTTTAGCTTGGGGTTGTCCCAATGGCGCTGGGGGTCGCGCTGGGTTTTCTTGTCCAGGTTGCGCTGGGCGGCGGGCTGCAGACTTTCCAGCGGCCCTTTTCCTTGATTAAATAGACGATAACGTCCACAGGATAGTCTTGGCCGATGCCGAACATCTTGGCGACGACCATAAACGCTGGATAAATACCCGCGCGGGTTACGCCCTTGACCTGCACCGTGGCCGAATCGGCGGCGGCCGCGATGGTTTCCACATGCAGGTGGGTGAACATGCGCCGCAGGTAGGTGACATCGAAACCTCGCCGGGCGGCCTCGTCGGATTTGCTTTGCAAATAGTGGCTGACCCATGGGTCGCCGCCACTCTGGGCGCAGAGCCATTGCTGCATCGATGGATCGAGATAGTAGTACTCCTGGATAAACCGCTTGGCCACGGATGCCGGCGTCTGCCGGCAATCCAAGGCGACCAGCGCGGGTTGCAGCACACTAAAAATGGCGAACAGAACGACGAACGGCGCAAAGCGGTTGGGTTGGCCCATACCTTCAACCTCCTGGTTTCACCGGGTCGGTGCCGGGGCTCCCGGCGCCGGTGTCAGACTTGTGTAAATCAAGATGGGCCAGTGCTTAACATGTCCGTCCCGGCATGACAAGAAATTTGGGCCGACTTTACACTTTGACCCCCGCGGAATTTTCATCTATTCTCGAACCACCGCCGCTCGCCGCGGCCGACCGCCAAAAGGGCATCTTGCCCCGCGACCCGTCGAGGAAAACGCCTGTGGCCTTTTTCCGTCTAAAAATGCGCACCAGTCTGGTGGCCAAGCTGTTGTTAAGCTTAGGGGCTGCCTGGATCGCCACGCTTTGCGCGTGGCGCTATTTCAACATCCAGGAGGTAATCCTTCTGGCCGTGGGTCTTTTTCTCGGTACGGCGGCCATCATCGTGACGCTCATCGCGCGGTTCGTCACCACGCCCGTGCGACGGCTCATCCAGGGGGCCCGCAACATTGAAAAGGGAGACTACACCACGCATGTCGAGATCCATCAGCAGGACGAGATGCAGGCCCTGGCCAAGGCCATCAACCAGATGGGCCGATCCATCGGCGAAAAAACCCAAGCCCTCAACCAGCAGCGCGACCAATATCAGAACCTGTTCGAAACGGTTCCCTGCATCATCACGGTGCAGGATCGCGATTACCGCCTGATCGGATACAATCGCGAGTTTGCCGAACGCTTCAACCCGGAACTCGGCGCCTATTGCTTTCAGGCCTACAAGGGGCGCGATAGCAAGTGCGTGGTATGTCCCGTGGAGAAAACATTCGCCGACGGGCTCTCCCACGACAGCGAAGAGTCGGCGGTGGATAAAGACGGCACGGTGCGGCACTGGATCGTGCGCACCACACCCGTCAAAGACGCCCAGGGCCGCGTCTCGGCCGCCATGGAGATGAACCTGGATATCTCCGAACGCAAACAGCTGGAAGAACAGTTGGCCCAATCGGAAAAAAAGTACTACGCCATTTTCAACAACATCCCCAACCCCGTCTTTGTGCTCGATCCGCAATCGCTGGAGATCCTGGATTGCAACGACAGCGTTGCTGCCGTTTACGGCTACCGGCGCCAGGAGCTTTTGGGATGCGCCTTCACGCAACTCTTCTGGGAGCGGCCCGACCCTTCCTTATCGGCCGGCCTGAACAGCGCCAGTATAATCGAACGCGCCAAACATCGCGACAAAGAGGGCCGCAAACGCTATGCCACCATTCGCGTCTCTCCCTCGCAATACGGGGGCCGCAAAGTGCTGCTGGTGACCATCAGCGATATCACCCAACGATTGGAGGCCGAGCAGCAACTGATTCAAGCCGGCAAAATGGCCACCCTGGGCGAGATGGCCACGGGCGTGGCCCATGAATTGAATCAGCCCTTGTCGGTGATCAAGACCGCCAGCAGCTTTTTCATGCGCAAGCTGCGCGCCAAGCAGCCCATCGAAGAGGGGGTCCTGCTGACTCTCTCCGAAGAGATCGACCGCCACGTGCAGCGGGCAGCCAAAATCATCGACCATATGCGCCAGTTCGGCCGCAAGACCGATCCGAACCTGGAACGGGTGCAAATCAACGATGTACTGACCCAGGCCTTCGACATCTTCAGCCAGCAACTCAAGGTGCGGGGCATCGAAGTAGTATGGGAGATCGCCCCCGATCTGCCCATGGTGATGGGCGATGCCAACCGCCTGGAACAGGTGTTCATCAATCTATTGATCAATGCCCGGGACGCCATCGAAGCGCGCGGCGCCGGTGCGCTCGCCGAATCCCGACCGCGCATGATCCGCCTCTCCAGCGCCCTGCGCGGCCGCACGGTGGAGGTGCGCGTGTGCGACACCGGCATCGGCATTCCCCAGGAGATGCTGGAACGGATTTTCGAACCCTTCTTTACCACCAAGAAGGTGGGCGAAGGCACTGGATTGGGACTTTCCATCAGTTATGGCATTGTCAAGGAGTGCAACGGCGAGATCTACGCCCGGTCCAACCCGGAGGGCGGCGCCTGCTTTATTCTGGAATTTCCCGTGCCGTAAGTGCCACCCCGGCGACGGGGCGCGGTCCGGCAGGCAGAATCGACTTGTTACGAAGCCATTAGGCGTGAGGTTCTTTCATGACCATTGATCTTCTGCTCGTGGACGACGAAGAGGGCATCCGCAAGGTGCTGACCATCGCCTTGGCCGACAGGGGCTACTGCGTCCATGCGGCCGCCGACGGCCGGCAAGCCCTGGCCCTGTTCGAAAAGCTGCTGCCGCCCATCGTGCTCACCGACATCAAAATGCCGGGCATGGACGGGATCGAACTGCTCAAGGCGTTGAAAAGATGCAACCCGGATGTGGAAGTGATCATGATCACCGGCCACGGCGACTCGGCGCTGGCCATCGAGAGCCTCAAAAACGAAGCCACCGACTACATCGTCAAACCCATCGACGATCAGATTCTGGAGGTGGCCCTCAAGCGCGCCCAGGATCGCATCCGGATGCGCGACCGGCTGCGCCACTACACCGAAAATCTGGAGCGTTTGGTCGAAGAAAAAACGCGCCGCCTTCTGCAAGCCGAACGCATGGCCGCCGTGGGCGAAACCGTGGCCGGCCTGGCCCATGCCATAAAGAATATCACCAGTGGCCTCAAGGGTGGCGTCTTCGTGGTGGAAAAAGGGCTGACCTTGAATCGGCCGGAGTACCGGAAACAAGGATGGCGTATGACATGCGAAAATGTGGAACGCATCGAACAGCTCTCCCTGGACCTGCTCAACCTCGCAAAACCCGAAGCGCCCATCTTCAAGCCCACCGATCCAGGCGCGCCGCTGCGCGCCGTTTATGAATTGATCCGCTCCCGGGCGGAACAACTCAATATCCGGCTCACCCTCGATTGCCCGCCCACGCTGCCCATCGCGGCCATGCATGCCGAATCGATCCACCGCGCGCTGCTCAACCTGGCAACCAATGCTCTGGATGCCTGTGAAGAAAATCGGGTGCACTGCCCGGACCCGGCCGTTGCCATGGGAGTCGCAGTTACGGAAGAGGGGCTATCCTATCGGATCAGCGACCAATGCGGCGGCATGGATGAAGCGGTACGCGATAAACTGTTCAAAGGCCTGATTACTACCAAAGGCAGCCGCGGCACGGGTATCGGCTTGATGCTCACCCGCAAGATCGTGGAATCCCACGGTGGCCGAATCGAAGTCTCCTCCATTAAAGGCCAAGGAAGCCTTTTTACAATATGGCTGCCCCTTGGGCAGATCCACGCATCGAAGCCAGGGACAGGCGCATAACCCCTTCCCCACCGTCCCCGTTTGGCTGTGTCCTAGGCGAAGAAGACTTTGCCGACGAATCGAAAAAATAAAAATTTAAAAAAGGCTTGACGCTGCCGCGCCATCTTGACTATACCGGTCGAGAAATTTTTCGCCAACCTTTTTACAAGTGGCCTTCATGCTAACCCCGCTTAAAAAAGGCCAGTACGCTTTGCGCGCCGTTTATGAATTGGCCAAGCGTCAAGGTCAGGGTCCGACCAAAATTTCGGCTATCGCCGAAGCCCAAGCCATTCCCCATCGATTTCTGGAAGTCATTCTGCATCAGCTCAAAGGCAGCGGATTGGTCGCCTCCAAAAGGGGCTTTTACGGCGGCTACGCCTTGGCCAGATTGCCCGCGGAGATCACCGTCGGTGATATCCTCCGGCACGTTCAAAAGGAGATAACGACGGCTCAGTGTGTGGCCTGCGTCTCGCTGCAAAACTGCCCGTTCGCCACCCGCTGTGCCTTTTCCTCTTTGTGGCAAAGGGTCAGGACCGCCGCGTTTCAAATCTACGATGGCACCACCATGCAGAATCTGCTCGACGACCACGCATCGGTCGAAGCGTTGAAAACCGTTCGCGTGGCCTGACGCGTCTGGGCGTCAAGGAGTATGGATGCACCATTTTATGAAGATAAGTCACAGTTTGCGCCGGCACCCGCGGGTATGGGTCGCGATCATCGTCATGGCCGCCCTGATCGGCGTGCCGGCTGCGTGGAGCGCGGCCCCAAAGCCGGGGATCGACGCTCCGGGCCGGGCCGACATCATCGTCATCGACGGCCTCAAAGCGCTCGGACCTTTGGAACGGCCGCCGGTACTCTTCTATCACGATCAGCATACCGCGGCCCTGGCCAAGCAAAACAAGGATTGCCTGGCGTGCCATCCCAGCGATAAGGATGTTTTGTCGCCCAAATTCGAGCGCATCGCGGATGGCGACCGGCAAAGCCTCATGGACCTCTACCATGACCGCTGCCTGGCGTGCCACACGGCCCTGCGCGACCAGCAAATGGCAGCCGGGCCGGTGGTCTGCGGCGAATGCCACGTGGCCGACCGGCCGATCCGCAGCAGCCGCAAGGCCATGGGGTTGGACCGCTCGCTGCACTATCGCCATGTCAGGGCCAACGAGAACCAGTGCGAGCGCTGCCATCACGAATACAATGCCGAGACCAAAAAACTCTTTTATGCCAAAGGCCAGGAGGGGGCCTGCCTTTACTGCCACAAGCAGGCGAGCGAAGAGAACCGCATCTCCAACCGTCTGGCCTCCCATCGGGCCTGCATCGGCTGCCATCGCGCGCGGACGGCCGAAAAGAAAGATACTGGGCCGCTGGAGTGCGGCGGTTGCCACGACCCCAAGCAGCAGGCCATCATCAGCCAGGTGACCGACATCCCGCGCATGGAGCGCCACCAGCCCGATGTGACCCTGGTTAAAATCCATGGCCCGCAGCGACCGGCCGACGCACCGCAGACTCGCACCACTGTAGTAGCCTTCGATCACCAAACCCATGAGCGCCATACCGGCCAGTGCCGCGCCTGCCATCATGCCGCCATCGCACCCTGCGCCAACTGCCACACGATCGAGGGACACGCGGATGGCAAAATGGTCAAGCTGGCCCAGGCCATGCACCAACCCGATGCGTCCATGAGCTGCGTGGGCTGCCACAGCCAACGGCAGCTCCAACCCGAGTGCGCCGGTTGTCATGCGGCCATTCCCGCGGCCCGGACATGGAGCACCCAAACGGCCTGCAAGGCGTGTCATGTGACGCCGCGTGAGCCGGTCGCCGACCCCCTGGCCGATGAACCGGCCAAAACCCTGGCCGCGGCGCTGGTGGCAGCGCGACGCCCGCTGCCGACCTTGCCGGCGATCGAAGAGATCCCCGAAACCGTGGCCATTGGCCATCTGAAGGATCAATACGAGGCCGTAAACATGCCCCACCGCCGCATCGTAAAGAAGCTGGCCGAAGGGGTCCGCGACGACCGCCTGGCCACCGCTTTCCACGGCGCGCCGACCACCCTGTGCCAGGGTTGCCACCACAACAGCCCGGCCGGTCTCAAGCCGCCCCAGTGCGGTGTATGCCACGGACGCAGCTCGGATGCATTGAACCTGACCCGGCCGGGCTTGATGGCGGCCTATCATCAGCAGTGCCTGGAGTGCCACGAGCGCATGGGCATCGCCAAACCGGCTAGCCGTGAGTGTACGGCCTGCCACGCCAAACGCGCGTCGTAAAGGAAGCAGCTACCGAGGAAACACGCATGTCGATTTCACGTAGAGGGTTCTTGGGATGGATGGGCGGCGCAGGCTTGGCCGCCGCGGGCGCCCGCACGGCCCAGGCCGCCTCCAACCAGTCGTTCAAAGGCCATGCCGGCAGCCTGGCGGTTCTGCACGATGTCACCCGCTGCATCGGCTGCCGCAAGTGCGAGGCGGCTTGCAACGTCGTCAACGAACTGCCCCCGCCGGCCAAACCGTTCGACGACCTCAAGGTGCTGGAGACGCCGCGACGCACCACGGCCCAGGCCTATACGGTCGTCAATCAGTTCTTCCCCGACGGTAAGGACCAGCCGCCCGTCTTCGTCAAAAAGCAGTGCAACCACTGCCTGGAGCCGGCCTGTGCCTCGGCCTGTTTCGTCAAGGCCTTCACCAAGACCCCCCAAGGTGCGGTCGTCTACAACGCCGATGTCTGCGTGGGCTGCCGTTACTGCATGGTCGCCTGCCCCTTCGACATCCCGGCCTACGAGTATCACAAGGCCCTGGACCCCCGGATCATGAAGTGCACGATGTGCCACCCGCGGGTCATCGAAGGCAAGCTGCCCGGATGCGTAGAGGCCTGCCCCACCGAAGCCCTGGTGTTCGGGGTGCGCGACGAGCTGATCCGCGTAGCCCGGGACCGAATTCACAGCTTTCCCGAGCGCTACATCGACCACATTTACGGCGAACAAGAGATGGGCGGCACCAGTTGGCTCTACCTCTCCGGCCGACCGTTCGCGGAGTTGGGGCTGCGCGAGGATCTGGGCACCACCGCCGCCGGCCAGCTCACCTCCGGCGCCCTGGGCGCGGTGCCCATGGTCGTGGGACTGTGGCCGATCCTGCTCACCGGTATCTATGCCATCAACAAGCGCAAGGAGAAAATCGCCGCCCAGGAGCAGGCCGCGGCCGTGCAGGCCGCCCTGGATCAAGCCCAGACCCAGGCCGAAACCCGGCTCAAAGCCGCCCTGGACAAGGCCGAAAACGATAAGAACGCGGCCATCGAACGCGAAGTAAAAAAGGCACTGGCAGCAGCCCAGGCGCCGGACCCAGGCAAGGCCGATACGGAGAAGAAGCCATGACCACCCCACAAACAACCAATGCCCCAGGCCGCCTGATGACCCCCTTTAACGTTGTGGCGGGGATCATCGTCGTCATTGGCGTGATCATTACGATCCTGCGCTTTACGGGCGGACTCGCCACCGTGACGCACCTGTCCGACAACAACCCGTGGGGCATCTGGATCGGGTTCGACCTGCTGGTGGGTGTGGCTTTGGCCGCGGGCGGGTATGTCACCTCGGCCGCCGTCTATATTTTCGGAATGAAGCGCTTTCATGGCGCCGTACGGCCGGCCATCCTCACCGGCTTTCTGGGCTACGCCCTGGTGGTGTTGGCCCTGAACTACGACGTGGGCCGGCCCTGGCGCCTGCCCTATCCCTTTGCCATCTCCCGGGGCACCACTTCCCTGCTGTTCGAAGTGGCGGCCTGCGTGGCCCTCTACCTCACAGTGCTCTTCATCGAATTTTCGCCGGCGGCCCTGGAGTGGCTCGGTCTTAAACGCGCACGGCACCTGGTGACGCGGCTGACCATGGTGCTGACCATCTTCGGCGTGGTCCTGTCGACCCTGCACCAAAGCTCGTTGGGCGCTCTTTTTCTCATCGTGCCCGCCAAGCTGCATCCCTTATGGTACTCGCCCTACATCCCCATCTACTTCTTCATCACCAGCACCATTGCCGGGCTCTCCATGGTGATCTGCGAAAGCGCCCTCTCCCATCGCTATTTCCACGGGAAGATGGACGCCGAGCACCTGGCCGGCAATAAAGATCTGACCCTGGGCTTCGGCAAGGCCGCTGCCTGGGTCCTGGCCGGCTACTTCATCATCAAGACCATCGGCATCGCCGCCGCCAACCACTGGCACTATCTGGCCACCGGCTATGGGGCCTGGTATCTGGTGGAGTTACTCGGCTTCGTGGCCCTGCCGTCCTTTTTATATGCCATCGGCGTGCGCGAGAAGAACACCACGGTGATCCGCTGGACGGCGGCCTGGACCGTGCTGGGCATCGTCATCAATCGCTTCAATGTCTGCCTGGTGGCCTTCAACTGGCAGCTGCCGGCCGACGAGCGCTACTTTCCCCATTGGATGGAGATCGGCATCTCGGTGTTCGTCGTCACCCTGGGCGTGATCGCCTTTCGCTTCGTGGTCACGCGCATGCCGATCCTGTACGCCCATCCCGATTACGACGCGCATTAAGGAGGGATCGTGGATACGATCAATACTCTACAGGAATTCATGCTGCACACCAAAAACGTCATCTATGTCCTTATCGTGATGGCGCTGGCGGCCTTGGTGGCCTTCTGGCGCTTTTTAAACGGCAGGGACAATGAGTAGCTGCTAAGCGCGAAGGAGCAAGCGATGTATGCGTTCGTCACCGGCCCGTTGGCCTGGATCGCCTTTACGATCTTCTTCGTCGGCCTGATCTGGCGGGGCATCTGGTATGTCCGCGGCCTGGATTGGCGCCTGGACCGCGTCAGCTACGGCCAAAACGTGGGCTATGGGATCAGGGGCGCCCTGCGCTCCATCGTCCGCTGGCTGATTCCCTACGGCACCCACAGCTGGCGCTTCTATTCGGGCTTTACGGCCCTGGTGTTCATCTTTCATATCGGCCTTCTGCTGACCCCAATTTTTCTGCTGGCCCACAACCTGCTGCTCCAGGAACGCTGGGGGGTGCGGTTGCCGGCCCTGCCCGAGGCGTTGGCCGACACCCTGACCGTGGCCATGCTGGTCGCTGCGCTGCTAATCCTGTTGCGCCGCATGGCTTTGCCCGAAGTGCGCATCCTGACCAAGCTGTACGACATTGTTCTGCTGCTCATTGCCGTGACCCCCTTTTTAACGGGCTTTCTCGCCTATCACCAGGTGGGGTCTTACCCCTTCTGGTTGATTGCCCACATCGTAAGCGGCGAAATCATGCTGGTGGCCATCCCCTTGACCAAACTCTCCCACTTCCTGCTCTTCTTCCTCTCGCGGGCCCAGTTGGGGATGGATTTCGGCATCAAACGCGGCGGCATGAAAAGTCAGGGGATGCCGTGGTGACAGGATAGTAAAGGTAAAAGGATTTTCCCATGCCCGAAGGAACGCTGTGTAACAAAATCCCCGTGGATACGGTGGAGCAATTGCAGGCCCTGCTGGCCGACAAGAGCGGCAAGCAATACTACGACGAGATGCGCCAACTCGACGTGGACAGCGAGGCCCTGGGGGCCTTGATCCAGAAGACGCTCAAGTCGCGGCTGCGATCCTGGTTGGAGATCTGCGCCCACTGCGGCATGTGTGCCGACAGCTGCTTTTTCTATCTGGCCAACGACCGCGATCCCACCCAGGTACCGTCGTACAAGATCCAATCGACCCTGGGCGAATTGGTGCGCCGCAAGGGCCGGGTGGACAACGCCTTCATGCACTACGTCATGGACACGGCCTGGTCCAAGTGCACCTGCTGCAACCGCTGCGCCCTTTACTGCCCCTTCGGCATCGACATGGGGGTGATGTTCAGCTACCTGCGCGGATTGTGCTTTTCCCAGGGGTTCGTGCCCTGGGAGCTGAAGATCGGATCGGGCATGCACCGCATCTATCGCGCCCAAATGGACGTGACCAGCGAAGATTGGGTGGAGACGTGCAGCTGGATGTGCGAAGAGTACCAGGAAGATTGGCCGGGGCTGGAGTTTCCCGTGGACAAGCCGGACGCTGACATCATTTACACGGTCAACGCCCGCGAAGTCAAACACTACCCCGAAGATCTAGCTGAAGCCGCAATTCTCTTCCACCTGGCCGGGGAAAACTGGACCGTGCCCAGCACAGGGTGGGAGGAGACCAGCCTGGCCATGTTTGCCGGCGACTGGGCCGGTTGCAAGCAGCAGGTGGAAGAGGTTTACGCGGCCATGGAGCGCCTGAAACCCAAGCGCATGGTGGTCACCGAGTGCGGCCACGCCTACCGGGCCACCGTGATCGAAGGCCCCTACTGGGCCGGCCTGAAGGGCGGCAAAACCCCAGTCGAATCGTTTCATTACGTGGAGTGGGTGGCCGAAGCCCTGCGCACGGGCAAATTGAAGATCGATCCGGCCAAGCGGATCAAAGAGCCGGTGACCTATCAGGATTCGTGCAACTATATCCGCAACGCCGGGCTGCAGGCCTGCGCCCGGGAGATCATGAGCTATATCGCCGAGGATTTTCGCGAAATGCAACCGAACCGCGAGCACAACTTTTGTTGCGGCGGCGGGGGCGGGCTCAACGGTATCGGCCGCTACCGCGAGCAGCGCAATGTGGGGTTGAAGGTCAAGCGCGACCAGATCCTGGCCACGGGTGCCAAGCTGGTGGTGAGCCCGTGCCACAACTGCTGGGATGCCATCCGTGACCTGGAAGAGCATTACCACATCGGCATCCGCTGGTCGTTTCTCAAGCCGCTGCTGCTCAAGATGGTGATCGTTCCCGAACACCTGCGGCCCGAGGAGTAGCGAAACCGGGCCGGCGGATCGTCGGGCCGCCCTTTCCGACCGAAGGGAGCCAATGTGAACCAGGTGCAACTGCAACCGGACGGACGCCTGCACGCCGAGGGCCGGGCCCTCGTCGATCCGCCGCTGGCCCGCCTGGGACACCAGATCGTGCTGGCCGACGGCTGCCGGGTGCGCACCTATTTCCACCTGATAGAGATCTATCCAGACCTGCTGCGGCTCAACGAGTTCCTGCCCCTGTTGCTGGACCAGTACCGGGCCTGCCCGGCCGATGGCTGTCACTGGGATCGCCTCGCCCGGCTTGAACTTACCAAAACCGTGGAGATGGTCGGCTATCCGGGCGCGCCGCGCCTGGACATCTACACCAGCCTGGGCGGCATCGATCCCCAGCAGCCCGATGCCCCCGAACCGATCCAGATGCTGGCCCTGGCCGTGCTGCTGGATATGCCCCTGACGCTGGGGCGTTTGCGGCACGTGATCTTCGGCGATCGCGTAGAAACCTTCACCTTCGATACGGTGTACACCTTATTTGAATTCATCGACAGCATTGCCTGGGAGCTCAGCTTCCATGGCACACCACGGGAATGTATGCTAAGGAGATAAAAGAATGTTTAAAAAAATCCTTTTTGCCACCACGGCGTCCCCTGTTTGCGACCATGCGGCCAAAGTGGCCTTTGACCTGGAGCTCAAGTGGGATGCGCGTCTGATCGTCTTCCATGTCATGGGCATTCCCACCCACGGCTTCAGCCCGTTTGTCACCGACGTGCGCACCGGTAATCTGGAGCAGGTCGAACCGGATTACATGGAATGGGTCAAGGAAGAGATGCGCAACACCTATGCCGACCTGCTCAAGGATGATGACCAGGCGGAGATCGAAGCCGCGGTGGGCGTACCCCACCGCGAAATTCTGCGCAAGGCGCGCGAAGAGGATGTGGATCTGATCGTCATGGGCGCTCACACCCGGCCGGAAGATGTGGGCGCCTCGCGCTACCGCAGCGTGGTGGGCAGCACCATGCAGAAGGTGGCCAAGGCAGCCCGCTGCCCTGTGGTGATCATCAGCCGTCCATGCACCACTTGCTGGAAGCTCTTCTCCAATATCATCGTCGCCGTGGATTTTTCCAAAGCTTCGGAAGCCGCTTTCCTGTGGGCCTTCAAGCTCGCCAAAGAGGTCAACGCCAACCTGCATATCTTCCACGCTGTGGATCTGCCTGTCAGCAGCGCGGGTCTGATCCGGCCCCAGGAAGAAATCGAGCAGCACATCGCCGCCGCCCGCAGCCGCATCGAGACCACCTTCGGGCCCAAGCTCCAAGGGTACACCAAGCACACCGTGCAGGCGTGGGAAGGCACGCCCCATGTGGAGATTCTGAAACTGGCCCGGGAGCGTCAGGCCGATCTTATCGTCATGGCCCACCACACCCGTGAGATCGATCCGGAACAGGCTCTGCTGGGCAGCACCGTCGAACAGGTGGTACTGCGCTCGGCCTGCCCGGTGGCTTCCGTCAATCAGCGCGACAAGACCGGAGAATAGGAGTATCGCGCGCGTGGTCCAAAACGATGCCCAGCAGCCCACCATCCTGATCGTGGACGATGAACTGGACCTGCGCTTTTTCCTCTCCACCTTGTTCGAGACCAGCGGCTTTCATGCCGTGACCGCCCGCGACGGACATGATGGGCTGAACCTGGCCCGCAAGCGGAGGCCCAGCCTGATCATCCTGGACGTCATGATGCCGGGCGAGGGCGGCGCGGCCATGTACAAGGCGCTCAAGGCCGATCCGCAGCTCGCGCCGATCCCGGTCATCATGCTCTCGGCCGTGGATGAAAAAGCGTTCCGGCACTATCTGACCATGCTCAATGCCCAGCTGCCTTCGCCGGTGCCTCCGCCCAACGCTTACATGGAAAAACCGCCCGACCCCGACGCGCTTCTGACCCTGGCGCGCAAGGTGCTGGGCGCTCATTGACCGGATCGAAGAGGCGCCCCCCCATGGACCAACGGCTCCTGCTCGTGGACGATGAAGAGGGCATCCGCAAGGTGCTGGGCATTGTCCTGAGCGACCTGGGCTACCAGGTCCAGACCGCCGACGACGGCCGCCAGGGGCTCGATCTTTTCCTGAAACACAAGCCGCCCATTGTAATCACCGACATCAAAATGCCGGCCATGGACGGAGTGGCCCTGCTGCAACACATCAAACAGGCGTGCCCTGACACCGAAGTGATCGTGCTCACCGGCCATGGCGACATGGATCTGGCCATCCAGTGCCTCAAGTTGGAGGCCACCGATTTCGTCACCAAGCCGATCCATGACGACGCCCTGGAGATCGCCCTCAAGCGGGCCAACGAGCGCATCGTTATGCGCCGGCAGCTGCGCGCCTACACCGAGAACCTGGAGCGCCTGGTGGAAGAAAAGTCGGCTCAGTTAGTGGCGGCCGAACGGCGCACCGCGGTGGGCCAGGCCCTGGAGGGGGTGACCGCGGCCATGCGCAATATCGCCGGCGACCTGGAGGGCGGCATGGCCTATTTCAACGACCTGCCCTGCCTGGTCTCTATCCATGCGCCGGACCTCACCGTCGTGGCCGCCAACCAGCGCTACATAGACAAACTGGGCGACCCCACGGGCCGGCCCGGAGGGCGGATCTACAAGCAAACCACGCCGTCGCCGGCCGAAGCGACCTTCACCACCGGCCAGGGCCAGCGGGTCAGCACCGTGATCGCCTGCCCGGACGGCAGCGAGCTGCCGGTAATCGTGCACACCGCGCCGATCCGCGACGCCGGCGGCCAAGTGGCCCTGGTGGTCGAGATCGCCGCCGACGTGGTCGAAGTCCGCCGCCTCCAAGAGCAACTCAACTCACTGGGAATGATGATCGGGTCTGTCTCCCACGGCATCAAGGGGCTGCTCACCGGTCTGGACGGCGGCATCTACCTGCTGGACCGCGGCGTGGCCAAGGCCGACCAGGCCCAGATCAAGGAGGGATGGGAAACGGTGCGGGTGATCATCGCGCGCATCCGCAACCTGGTGCTCGATATTCTCTTCTATGCCAAAGAGAAGGAGCTCAAGTGGCAGCGGGTGGATGTGGCCACCTTTGCCCGGGAAGTGGCCGACCAAATCCGCTCCAAAATTGAGCGGCACCATATCGAATTCAAGGTGGAGCTGGCCGAGGATCTGGCGGCGTCCGAGGTGGACCCGGGCATGCTGCAATCGATTCTGGCTAACCTGTTCGACAATGCCGTGGCGGCCTGCAACGCCGACCCGGACCGGACCAAGCGCCATTGCATCGAATTCAGGGTGCTGGCCGAGGCGGCCCACATTCTCTTCGAGGTGCGGGACAACGGCCCGGGTATGGATGCAGAGACGCAATCTAAAATCTTCACCCCCCAAATCATCAGCCTAAAAAAAGAGGGCAGCGGCCTTGGGCTCTTCATCGCCCACCAGATCCTGCGCAAGAACAACGGCCACATCAGCCTGACCTCCCGGCCCGGCCAGGGAACCGTGGTGACCATCCGTCTGCCCAAAACTGCGCTTCCGGCGCCGCCTGCACCGCGGCCCTCTGCGCCGGAAACTCTCTGATTTTGGACTTGACTTCTCCCCACGATTGGAGCATTTAAATCTCTTCCCACTGGCGCAGGCCCGCCCCCACCGGCCGTCGACGCCCTTCACCGCCGGCGGGGGTCATCGCCGGACGTTGCACGAACCAAGGAGCGCACATGCAGGACCGCCTCAATTGGGACTGGGAGATCGGCGTCAAAACCATTGACACCCGCGATTGGCCAAACCGTTTTCAGTGGGTAGAGGAGCGTCAGGCCAGCCCGGACGGCGAATCCGTCGCCGCCATCGTGCGCACGGATGACGAACTGTTCAATGTGTGCATCAACGGCACCTCATGGAACGACGGCTGCGATAAAATCTGGCACCTGCGCTTTACCCCCGACAGCCGCCCCTTTGCGCTGATCTCCCAGGAGGGCCAGTGGAGCGTGGCCGTGGCGGGCCAGGCTTGGCCCGAGGCCTACGACTACGCCTGGAACCCCCTGACGAGCGACGACGGTGGCCGCATCGCCGTGGCCGTCCAACAGGGCGGCCGCTACGCCATGGCCGTGGACGGCGCAGCCTGGCCGAACGATTTCGGCCACATCGATTCTTTGCTGCTCAGCCCCTCGGGGGCCCACACCGCCGCCACCGTACAGGTCAAGGAGGCCGACTCGGGCCAGGTGCATAAATTCCAGGAGGGGCTTTTCAGCGCCGCGCTGGACGGCGTGGCCTGGGAGAGCTGCTTCGTCAACGTCTGGCGGGTGGCCCTCAGCCCTGACGAACAACACCTGGCCGCTGAAGTGCGCCTCAACCTATACGAATATACCATCGTGGTAGACGGCACCCCCTGGCCGCAAACGTACAACTGCGTCTGGCAACCCTGCTTCCATCCCAACGGTAAATTCGTTGCAGCCCCGGTGCAAAAATCCGGCCTCTGGCGCATGGCCCAGGACGGCCAACCCCTGTGGGAACGCACCTTCGTGCAGCTCTGGCAACAGCGTTTCAGCGCCGACGGCAGCCGCCTGGCGGCCATCGCGGCCCCCACCTTCGGCCGCTGGACCGTAGTGGTGGACGCTGAGCCTTGGCCGGTCACCTTCGGCGAAATGGTCACCGACCTCACCTTCAGCCCCGACGGCCGCCACATCGCGGCCCTGGCCAAGGATAGCGGCCAGTGGACCGTGGTGGTGAACGGCCGGCCCTGGCGCCAGCGCTTCGACATGGCCTGGCCCCCGGTCTTCTCCCCCGACGGCACCCGCGTGGCCGCCATGGTAGAAAAAGAGGGCAAGTACACCGTAGCAATCGACGACCGCCTCTGGCCCCAGGCCTGCGAGCGGTTCTGGCCCCCCAGCTTCAGCCCCGACGGCCAGCGCCTGCTGCTGCGCTACATGCACGACGGGGTCTACCATCGCCAGGTTCTGCCGGTCAGCGAGATCACGGGGTAACGCGAGACGCTTCGAAGATTCTTTGGTGGGCGCTACCTATTGTCCATCCATAAATAAGATAGTTTCGTCGAGTTCAAGGCGGGCGAGAATTTTAACCACATTTTCCGAAAAAAGGGATTGAAGAAAAGCCAAATCTACAAAAGGCAGGTAATAAGGCAAAACCGTATCAAGTCAAACAGGTAAGGAATATACTTTTAAAATATGGTTATGTCCCCATATGGTTGACATTCGGTTCCGGTTCGTATATGGTTTCCGTTAACGAATTCAATATGCACCGGAGGCAATCTATGAGCGAACTTGAGCAATGTTTCTGCCCCAACGAACAGTGTA
>JBAQGR010000184.1:0-9073 GCA_049287895.1 Desulfatitalea sp. | reverse complement strand
GGAACATCGCGGCGTTCGAAGAGGATCGCCTCGCTTTGGGACTGCGCACAGTGGAGCACTATCCGCGTTCCAGCGCCCATGTCGATGATATGGTGCAGGTGGTCCAGCAACTGGTGGCCAAGGGATTTGCTTATGAAAAGCTGCGCTCGCTCTATTTCGATATCTCCCGCTTCGAAGAGTACGGCCAGTTGTCCGGCATCGACCTGAACAAGATCAAGCTGGGTGCCACCGTGGATCTGGACGACTACGAGAAAGACAATCCCCGCGACTTCACGCTGCTCAAACGGGTCAAGCTGTCGGAGCTGAAAAAAGGGCTCTACACCAAAACGCCCTGGGGCAATATTCAACCCTCGTGGCCATTGCAGTGCGCCACTTTGGCCATGAAATACTTGGGTGAAACCTGCGATATCCACATCGCCGGCCGCGAACTGCTCTTTCCGTTGCACGAAAACGAGATCGCCATCGCCGGCGCGCTCAACAAGAAGCCGCTGGCCCGCTTTTGGCTGCATTGCGACCGTGTGTTGGTGGATGGCAAAAAGGTGGATGAAAAAGGCGCTGGGCCGACGGTGCGCGGATTGCTCGCAGCGGGTTGGACCGGCCGGGAGATTCGCTTCTGGCTGCTCGCGACCCACTACCACAAGCCGGTTGTCTTTTCCACGGAGCGGCTGCGGCTCGCCTGCCACACACTCCAGCGCCTGGACGGCTGCGTCACCGCCTTGGGGCGGATCGAACGGGGCGCGTCCTACAAGGAGTTGGACCAGCTGCTTTACGATCTGAAAAGCGGTTTTAATACCGCCATGGAGGATGACCTCAATATTTCGGCGGCCCTGGCCGTTATTTTCAAGATCGTCAAAGAGCTCAACCGCCAACTCTCCCGCCGCCAGGTCGCCGCGGGCCAGGTGCCCGCGATCATCGCGGCCTTCAAGAGCATCGACGCGGTCCTGGGCATTTTTCATTTTGAAGCGGCACACACAGATCCCCGCGTCCAGCGGTTGCTGGACCAACGCCAGGCGGCCCGCCGGGCCAAGGATTGGCAACAGGCCGATGCATTGCGCCGGGAATTGGAAGCATTGGGCGTGGCCGTGCGGGATGAAAAAATCAAGTTGAAAGATGAAAGTTGAAAGATGAAAGTGGCGCGGTTCCACCGATTCGATGGTGGAAGAGGGACAAATTGAGAAAGAGCTCGAACCGATGATCCAATTCATGCCATTTACCTATCTTTCCGAAACCCTCGTCGACCGTTTGACGGCGGCCTTGGGGCCGCTGGCCGTATGGCAACCGTTGGCGGTGATGGTGCCCGCGCACCTGCGCGCCAGGGTTGAGCAGGGTCGGCTCCATGTGCGTCTGCCCGCGGAGGTGGACCCAGTCCAGTTGAGTCAGGCCGTCCAAGCCTTTCGCCAGTGGGCCGATCTTCACCAGGGCAAGCTCGGCGACCTGACCGCCGTTTCCAGATCCGGGCATGGGCCGGCCGTTTGGTCCCAGGAAGCCGATGCCCACCAGATCCGGGACCAGATCCGCCGAAGGAGCGACACAGTGTCGTCGGAGGCCAATCCCGAACTTTTCCAAGCCGCCCTTTTCTTGTGTCTGGCCCACACCTACGACCAACAGCAGGACGCTTTGACCCGGGAATTAGGATCGGTGCGCCATCTGGAAGAACAGTTCGGACGCATTCTGGGGGAAACGGACGACCGCGACACCTCTTTGGGGCCGGCCGTGTCGCCAGCAGCAGAAGAGAAAGGTGCGGACCGCGGTCTATTTATGACCGAACGGCGTATGCACTCCTGGGCGCGAGTGGCTAAAACACAGACCGATCCGGACCGTGTCTATATCACTACTAGCGGTGCGGTGTGGGCCCAGCTCATGGAACTGTTCCCCGATGCCCTGCCTGTGTTGGACGACCGATCGGGCCCGGTCGATCCCGCGGCCCGTTCAAAGGCGTCGTTCTCCTCCGATGAACTGGCCGCCACGCTCACCGCGTTGACGCTCGCCGAAGATCCCCGGACTGCGGCCAAGGAGCGGCGGGGGGCCGGGACTGTCGGCGAAGGTAATGTCGCCTTGACGCTGCGCGCGTTGGTGGGATGTTCGCCACAGGAGCTGTTCTCACGGATTCTGGAAGAAGATCACGTCGATGGAGGCAGTAGGTCCGTGGTCCGACATGCCCCGAACACCGTCATCGGATATCTGCGCGCTTAGGTGCAAGATAGTGTTCCCAAGTTTTTCATTGTGAGACAACCACTTGATTTTATATTTTATTTTAAACACATGGACCGATTTAAAAAAAACAGGGCGGAAAGCTTGACTGGCCCATTCAATTGGTATAAGCGGTTGCTTCGGTATCGCTGATAAAAGTTGAGCGGTTCAACTTAGCGTGAATTCCACATGAAAGGAGGCGTATTGCAATGGCTTTTAATCCCATCGTGGACGAAGACAAATGTGTGGGCTGTGAAGAGTGCGTTGATGTCTGTCCAGTCGAAGTTTTCGAGATGGAAGACGGCAAGTCCAAACCGGTGAACGCAGACGAATGTCTTGGCTGCGAAAGCTGCGTTGAAGTTTGTGAAGCTAACGCCATCACCATCGAAGAGACTTAATCGATCCAGCCATACGATTGCCCCGGTATCCCTCGTGGAAACCGGGGCAATTTTTGTTTTATCGGCCCACCCCCAACCTGTAGTTGTCGATGGCCCTTGGCCCACATATATCTTGCGGATTTCAATCGTTTGTGCTAGTTAGGAAACGTTATGAAACAATACGTTGTGGATGAACTCCGACCCGAGGATTATGCTAAGATCAAAGGGTGCCTGGATCAACAGTATGCCGTGCCGGGGTTTGAAGGGCTTTATTGGATTCCCATCGACGAGGCGTTGCTGGACGGAGTGCAAAAAGCCCATGACGACTGTCGACCCTTCTACTTCGCCCTGGAGCTGACACCCGATCGACTGGCTTGCGAGCTGCTCGTTCGCACCAAACAGCAGATTCGATGTGAATGTATTCAATATGCCACCCAAAACCAGCGCAACTGGCTGATTGCGTTGGTGGATGCGGCGCTTGCAGAGTTGAACATAAGCGTATAATCCCGGCCAGTGACCGCGGACGGTCTCGACTCCGATCTGTTTTCCGAAGGCTGATTGCCGTCCCCTTTTTGCGGTATCCGTGGGAACCGCCGGTGGCGGCTGCCTGAAATGAGATGCATCGGGATGAAATAAGTACAGGTGAGGCTTTGAATACACTTGCGAACAGTGTAACCCATACAAACGGACCCGTACCGGCCATGGCAACCCAATCCAATCTGAGCAATCTGCTGGCAATCGTTCACTCCCTTATTATCTATATCTGGATCGTCATCGCCACCTTTGTGTTCGGACTCACGGCCATTCTGTTTTCATTTTTTTCCAAAACCGGCAACAGCGTTCATCTGGTCGCCCGGGTGTGGGGGCGCTCGATTTTATGGGCCAGCGGCCTTCGCGTCCGGGTGATTGGCCTAGAGAACATCGACCCGACCCGTTCAGCTATCTATATGTCCAACCATCAAAGCAATTTTGATATCCCTGTTTTCTTCAGTGCATTGCCGATTCAGTTTCGGTGGCTGGCCAAGGCCGAACTTTTCAAAATTCCCATTTTCGGGCAAGGCATGCGCGGAGCGGGATACATCAGCATCGACCGCTCCGATACCAAGTCGGCCATAAGAAGCCTGGCGCAAGCCGCCCGGAATATCCGTGCCGGCACCTCGGTCTTGATTTTTCCCGAAGGCACGCGCAGCGACGACGGTGCCTTGCTGCCCTTCAAGGCCGGCGGATTTGTAATGGCCGTGGATGCCGGCGTGCCCATCGTGCCCATGGCCGTTCACGGCACCTTTGCGGTCATGCCCAAAGGAGGGTACATGATTCGGCGTCAGGCCGTGTGGCTCGTGGTGCGGCCGCCCATCGACACGACCGCTTATTCCCGCAAGACCAAAAAAGAGCTGATGGATTGCGTGCACGCATCCATTTCGGAAGCCATGGCCGTCCAGCCCGAAGGGGGTGGCCGTGCTTAAGCTGATCCCATTGGGAGGTCTGGGTGAGATCGGCTTGAACATGATGGCCGTGGAGTATCGGGATACCATGTTCGTCATCGATGTCGGCCTGATGTTCCCTGAGGACTACATGCTGGGGGTCGATTATGTGATCCCGGACATGAGTTACTTGAAGCAGAACGTCAAAAAGATCGCCGGCATCGTTTTGACCCATGCCCACGAGGATCACATCGGCGCCTTGCCCTATCTGCTCAAGGATGTCCGCGCCCCGGTGTTCGGCACCCCGTTCACCTTGGGCCTCGTGCAACACAAGCTGGAAGAGTTCGATCTGCTGGCCAATACGGCCCTGCATGCCGTCCATCCCCGGGAAACTCTCAAAATAGGCCCTTTTGCGCTGGAGTTCATTCGCGTGAACCACAGCGTCGTGGATGGGGTCGGCATCGCCATTCGCACGCCCTATGGTACCATCATTCACACCGGCGATTTCAAATTCAGCCACACCTGCATAGAGGGCATGGCCACCGATGTGAGCAGGTTCGCCTGCTACGGTGAAGAGGGGGTGCTGGCCCTGCTGTCCGACTCCACCAATGTGGAGCATAGCGGCTACACGGTGTCCGATTGCGAGATCGGCGAATCACTGGCCTTGATCTGTCAACGCTGTCCGGCGCGCATCATTATCGCTTTGTTTGCCTCCAACGTTGGCCGCATCCAGCAGATCGTCGATATCGCCTCCGCCACGGGGCGCAAAATTCTCTTCAACGGCCGCAGCATCGAGGTGTCGGTCAACATCGCCCGACAGCTCGGCTATTTGCGTATCCCGGCGGGCATGGAGATCGACATCGACCAGATCAACAATTATCCGGACGATGAGACGATCCTGGTCACCACCGGCAGCCAGGGCGAACCGATGTCGGCCCTGGCGCGTATGTCCGCCGGAAACCATCGCCAGATCAAGATCAAACCCGACGACACGGTGATCTTGTCATCCAAATTCATCCCCGGCAACGAGAAGGCCATCACCAACATCATCAACGATCTTTTTCTTCGCGGCGCCAACGTCATCTACGAGAAGATCGCCCGGATTCATGTCTCCGGACATGCGTTTCAAGAAGAACTCAAGCTGATGATGCGCCTGACGCGGCCCAAATACTTCATCCCCATCCACGGCGAGTATCGGCACCTGGTCCAGCATGCCCGCCTGGCCGAGAAGGAAGGCATCGCCAAAGAGAATATCCTGCTGGCCCGCAACGGACAGGTGGTCACCTTCGGTCCCAATGGCGCCACCCTTGGGGAGAATGTGGCCACCGGACGGCTGATGATCGACGGCAAAGGGATCGGCGATGTGGGCCGCAGTGTGCTCAAAGAGCGCCGCATGCTTTCCGAGGAGGGCATGGTGGTGGTCAACATGGCGTTCGACGAGGAGACCGGCGTGATCATCTATGGCCCAGACGTGGTTTCCAAGGGATTTGTCTTCGAGACCGAGACTGGACACTTGCTGGACGACGCCCAGTGCGTGATCCTGGAGATCGTCGAGGATGTGCCGCCCGAAGTGCCTAACCGCGTCGACATCATCCGCGCGCGGGTGCAGACGGCCCTGCGCCAATACTTTTTCTTCACCATCGGCCGACGGCCGGTGATCATGCCGTTTATTGTGGAAGTATGAAATAGAAGATAAGTGGAAAGTAGAAAGTGGAAAGTAGAAAGTGGAAAGTTAAGGAACGCTGGCATTGATGGCGGCATGAACGATTATGCGTAAAGAAATTATCGGCATATTACTCTTCTTCCTGGTCATCTTCACTTTGATCAGCCTGATCTCTTTTAGTGAAGGCGATCCTTCCATTAACAACAGCAGAAGTTCAGTCGAATCGGTACAAAATCTTTTCGGAACAATTGGCGCCCAAGTGGCCGGCGCTCTGGTGGGGCTCTTTGGGCTGGGTGCCTTCTGGCTACCGGTGCTGCTCCTGCTGGCCAGCATCCACGTTTTCAGTGCCCAATCGAATCAGACCATAGCCAACATCGCTGCCGGCGGTTTGCTGCTCTTGCTGACCACCGGTTGTCTGCTGGCGTTCAAACAAAACACTTATGAGCTGCTCGGAAGCCGCTTTTCGGCCGGCGGCCTCGTGGGGCTGCCGCTCAAGTATTTCCTGGTCGAATACGCGAATTTTGCCGGCGGATTGATCATCATCGGGATTTGCTGGTTGATCGGGTTCATCCTGGCCACTGGTTTTTCCCTGGTGGCCTTTTATCAACGCTGTCATTTGGCCTATGCCCGGGTCGCGGATCGGTTCAAGACCGTTTTTATCAAGTGGCGCGAGCGGCGCACCAAGACCCAGAAACGGGTGCGGACGATCAAGGCCAAGGCCCAGGCACCAGCCCAGGAGATCGAAATCAATGCACCGGCCATCCAGTCGCCGGGCAAGAAGCCTTCGCCGCCTCAGCAGAAGTTGTTCGACTTCATGCGTGACGAGAGAGGCTTTCAATTGCCCCCGATCACTTTTCTGGATGATCCCGAAGAGCGGCCTGTGTCGGTCAACGACGACAACCTGCGCATGCTCTCCAAGCTTCTGGAGAAGAAGCTGGAGGATTTCGGCGTGCATGGTCAGGTGGTGGCGGTCACCCCCGGACCGGTCATCACCACCTTTGAATATGCGCCGGCACCGGGAGTGAAAATCAACAAGATCGTCAATCTGGCCGATGACCTGGCCCTGGCTCTGCGGGCCATCAGCGTGCGCATTGTGGCCCCCATCCCGGGCAAGGCCGCCATCGGCATCGAAGTGCCCAATGCCGACCGCGAAACCGTGCGTTTCAAGGAGATCGTCGCCTCCAGTGTCTTTGAAAAATCCAAATCCAAGCTGACCCTCTGCCTGGGCAAGGATATCGTGGGCAATCCCGTGGCGGCGGCCATGGACAAGATGCCCCACCTGCTCATCGCCGGTGCCACGGGCGCGGGCAAGAGCGTGGCCCTGAACACCATGATCTGCAGCTTCCTTTATAAAGCTACGCCGGATGAGGTCAAAATGATCATGGTCGATCCCAAGCGCATCGAGCTGTCGGCCTACGACGGCATTCCCCATCTGATCACGCCGGTGGTCACCGACGCCAAGAAAGCCACCAATGCCTTGTTCTGGGCCGTCAAGGAGATGGAGCGGCGCTACGAAATGCTCTCCAAGAAGAAAGTCCGCCACATCAGCCAGTACAACCAGAAGCTGGAGCGGGAACCTGAGCCTATAAAAGCGGAAACCGAAGAGGGCGCCTCCGAGCCGGCCCGGCCGCTGCCCTATATTGTCATCATCATTGACGAGTTGGCCGACCTGATGATGGTCGCCTCCCGGGACGTGGAAGTGGCCCTGACCCGTTTGGCCCAGATGGCCCGGGCCGCCGGCATACATCTGATCCTGGCCACCCAACGTCCCTCGGTGGATGTGCTCACCGGCATCATCAAGGCCAACTTTCCCACCCGCTTGACCTTTCAGGTGTCGTCCAAAACCGATTCGCGCACCATCATCGACGCCAACGGCGCCGAAAGCCTGCTGGGCATGGGCGATATGCTCTTCCTGCCGCCCGGCACCGGCCGGCTACAGCGCATCCATGGCGCCTATATCTCCGAAGCCGAATTGGGCCGCATCATCGAGTTTCTCAAACAACAGAAACCCCCAGAATATGATCACGCCGTGGTCGAAGCGCCCAAAGAAGAAAAAACCGACAACGAAGAAAAAGAGTACGACGAGCGCTATGACGATGCCGTGGCCCTGGTAGCCCGTACCGGCCAGGCCTCCATCTCCATGATCCAGCGCCATCTGCGCATCGGTTACAACCGCGCGGCGCGCATCGTGGAGATGATGGAACAAGAGGGGGTGGTCGGCCCATCGGACGGCGTAAAACCCAGAGAGGTACGGGTCCGCAATCTGGACGACCTTCCCTGACCCCCACGTCGGCCGCCCTTCCGTTATTTCTGTTCAAAAAGTTTCCATCCCTCTCGGGAAGTACCCGCGCGATTGAGTCCTCACGCCGGTTCGTTACATTTGACGGCTACGCTAAAAAATAGCACAATTGAGGATTCAGGTCCACTTTTATGGCGCCTTGAAATGTCCCCGGCCTTCATGTAGATGTTCCTTACGGACAACTGCCGGGAATGTCGGCATCTGATTGGAAGGATACTCTTTTGATGAGCGAAGATTTCTCGATGAGTGAACAGATCAAAGGTTTTCTCGATCCGGACGAAGGGCGGCGATTGTACGATGTGGCCCTTATGGCCGCTCAAAAGGGGCCCTGCCTGGAGATCGGCGGCTATTGCGGCAAATCGACTTTTTTTTTAGGCCGGGCCTGTCGGAAGAAGGGTGCTATTCTTTTTTCCATCGATCACCACCGTGGATCGGAAGAGCAGCAGCCTGGTGAGGAGTACTTTGATCCCTCCCTTTTCGATGTGCGCTCCTATACGATCGATACCTTTGGCCATTATCGGCGGACGCTGCGAATGGCCAATCTGGAAGAGAACGTGGTGCCCATCGTGGCCTCCTCCGCCGTGGCGGCCCGGGCCTGGGCTACGCCCCTGGGACTGGTCTTTATCGATGGCGGCCATGCCTACGAGACTGTGCGCGGCGACTATGAGTGCTGGGCCAGGCATATCGTTGCCGGCGGCTATCTGCTGATCCACGATATTTTCAAGGACCCGGCCCAGGGCGGCCAGGCACCCTATCAGATCTACCAGGTCGCCGCAGCCTCAGGTCTTTTCGAGGAGCTGCCCATGACAAAGACCTTGGGCGTGCTGCGACGAAGGCCATAAATTCTGCTGGGTAGGTATCTAAACACCATCGTAAGAGAGAATTACCAAGGAGCGCGATAATTGAGGATCAGGCGGACAATGCGTCCAGACTGTACTTTTTAAGCAGTTCAAACAGACGGGTGCGGGATAACCCCGAAATGCGGCACGCTTCTTTGCGGTTGCCCCGGGTGGCCTGGAGCAATTGCTCTAGATAGCGACGTTCCATGCGATCGCGATAGGTGGCCATGTCCATCCATCCCTCCTTGGTCCATCCGGCAGGGTCAGCGGTGTGCGCCTGTTTG
>JBAQGR010000183.1:0-2648 GCA_049287895.1 Desulfatitalea sp. | reverse complement strand
TCTCTTTTTCAACTCCTTTTCACAATCCGTTCATCATCGCTTCACGGCCGGGTGGCAAAAGAGGAATCACGTCCTCGCACGACGATATTGATCCTCTTAAACCGGAAAAGGAGAAGATTCCATGTTCATCATTCTGTTGCACGTACTGACCGTATTATCGTTTTTGATGATGTTTGGCTTGGGAGCAGCCAGCCCGGCCGCCGCCGCCCCATCCCAGAAGACTTTGTCGCCCTATTTTTTCATTGAGAACGGCGAAGAGGGCGTAGACCGGCTGCCCCTGAAAGCCACGGAGGTGGCCGTGACCATCAACGCCGTGATCGCCCAGGTCAAGGTGGTGCAGCAATATGCCAACGAGGGCACGCGGCCGCTTCATGCCCGCTATGTCTTTCCTGCCTCCACCCGCGCCGCTGTGCATGGCATGCGCATGATCATCGGCGAGCAGGTGGTGGTGGCGCGCATCCAGGAGCGTCAGGCGGCTAAAGAGACCTTCCAGGCCGCCAAGCAGGCCGGCCAGAGTGCCTCCCTGTTGACCGAAGAGCGGCCCAATGTCTTCACCATGCAGGTGGCCAACATCCTGCCGGGCGATACGATCCGCATCGAACTGGAGTACTCCGAGCTACTGGTGCCCACCGACGGCACTTATGAATTTGTCTACCCGGCGGTGGTGGGGCCGCGCTACTCCACGGTGCCCGAGGCGGGCGCGGACGACCGGCAGCAATGGCTCCAAAACCCATATCAGCGGGAGGGCAGCGCACCGACCACCACCTTCGCTATCCAGGCCCGCTTGGCTGCCGGCATGCCCATCGCGGAGATGGCTTGCGCCTCCCACCAGGCCGAGATCGTCTATGAAGACGCCTCCCGGGCCACGGTCCGCCTGGCGGCCGCGGAAAGCGGCGGCGGCAACCGGGACTACATTCTGCGCTACCGTTTGACCGGCCGGCTGATCCAGTCCGGAGTAATTCGCTATGCGGGGGAAAAGGAGAACTTCTTCGTGATGATGGTCCAGCCGCCCGAGCGGGTAGCCGCCGACACCATCGTCCCCCGAGAGTATATCTTCGTGGTGGATGTCTCCGGTTCCATGAACGGCTTTCCGCTGGATACCGCCAAAATGCTGCTGCGCCGGCTGATCGGCGGCCTGCGGCCGGTGGACCGCTTTAACGTGGTATTGTTCGCCGGCGCGGCCCAACTGCTATCGCCTGCCTCGCTCACGGCCGATACCGACCACCTGGCACAGGCCATCGCGCTGATCGATCGGCAGGAGGGGGGCGGCGGCACCGAACTGCGCCAGGCCATGGAGACTGCCCTGGGGCTGCCGGCGGTGGAAGGCGTGGCCCGCAGTGTCGTGGTGGTCACCGATGGCTACATCGCCCTGGAGCAGGAGACCTTCGCCCTGATCGACCGTAACCTGGACCACACCAACTTCTTTGCCTTCGGCATCGGCAGCAGCGTCAATCGCTTCCTGATCGAAGGATTGGCCCGCGTCGGACAGGGCGAGCCGTTCGTGGTCACTGACCCCGGCGAGGCCAACGCCGCCGCCGAGCAGTTCCGTCACTATATCGAAGCGCCCGTGCTCACCCATATCAAGATCGCCTACGACGGCTGGGAAGTGTACGACCTGGAACCAGCCCGGGTGCCGGACCTCTTTGCCCAGCGCCCCCTGGTGGTGTGCGGCAAATGGCGCGGCAACCCCACCGGTAGCATCCGCATCACCGGTATCACCGGCCAGGGTCCCTATGAACAAACCCTAACCCTGGCCCCCCTGGAAGTGTCCCAAGCGACCGACGCCCTGCCCTATCTGTGGGCCCGCACCCGGCTGGCCCGGCTGAGCGACTTCAACGTTGCCGGCGAGAGTGACGACACCCGGGGCCAGATCACCTCCCTGGGGTTGACTTATCATCTGCTGACCGCGCACACCGCCTTTGTGGCCGTGGATGAAACGGTGCGCAACCCCAACGGTACCGGCGAAGATGTGGACCAACCCCTGCCGCTGCCCAAAGGGGTCTCCAACTTGGCCATCGGCAATGGCCACAGTGTACCTGAGCCCGGCCTGGTCTTCATGAGCGCCCTGCTCGGCCTGGGGGTGCTGGCATCGTACATGCGCAAAAGTCGACGACTGAAAGTGCGCCGCCGGCAGATACGACGTTAGGTTCCGGGAATTCGTTGAACGGGAATTTTATGTATAGAGGTAACACCGCTATGTGGGCAAACAGAATTTTCCTCATCACCCTCTATATGTTCGCCGGCGCCGTGATGTTCGGCTTGAAAAGCCACTACAGCACGGCGTCGGCCGATCAACTGCGCTGGATGCTCGATCCCGTGGCCTGGATCGTCCGGCATGTCGATGGTCAGGCCTATGCCTGGGAGGTGGGCGTTGGATTTGTGCGCTGGGACCGGCGCATCACCATTGCGCCCGCCTGCGCCGGCGTGAACTATCTGATCATGGTGTTCGGCCTGACGGTGGCGGCCTTTCTGCATCGCCGGGCCACCCCGGCCGGCCGCTTCGCCTGGCTGGCCCTGGCAGGCGGTGGCGCCTATGGCCTGACCGTGGCCGTCAATGCCGCTCGCATCCTGGTAGCCATCGCATTGTACGATGCCGACGCCGCCTGGGGGTGGCTGACGGCCGAACGGCTGCACCGGCTGGCCGGCAT
>JBAQGR010000182.1:0-4803 GCA_049287895.1 Desulfatitalea sp. | reverse complement strand
GGTTTATGTAGTCCGCCCCCCATTTATTGGGAATATTTTTTCCATTAAGAACCAAAACAACACACAATCGACCCTTGGTCAGGAAGGTATTCCATTTGAATTATCAAACCGGGTTGGCATGCTGCGTCCTGCCGGGCCAAGGCAGAAGTATCTTCAATATTGGCAATTGCCCAGTGGAAATTCCCCTTCCTGCTTGACACCCCCCGGGCTCTTCTCTATATTGCCCGAAAATTGATTTGCCGTGCTAAAGTTTTCCCGATAATATCCGATAGCTTGGGTAGTCCGACCGATCAAGGGGAAAATAGAGGCGCTCAATTGGATACTTCCCGCCTGGAATCCCCCATTCACGCTTCGCGTTGAAAGGAGAACTTAGTATGAATACCAAACGCTGGATCATATCAATCTTCGCGTTATGCTTCGTGATCGGTCAGGCTAACGCCAGCGCCGGCTCGCCGACGCCCATGCAAACCGTCAAGGAACGCATCGACCAGATCATTACGGTGCTGAACGATCCACAATATCATGCCCCCGGGAAAAAGGGGGTTCAGCGCGATAAAATCTGGGAAATATCCAACCCGATGTTCGATTTCGCCGAGATCAGCCGCCGCACGGTCGGACCCAAGTGGGACAGCTTCGCGGAACAAGAAAAAAGCCGCTTCATCGATGTCTTCCGGCAATTTTTAGGCAACACCTACATCGACAAGATGCAGGGAGAGTATCACAACGAACAGGTGGTCTACCTCAAGGAGTTGATCAAAGATTCCCAGGCCCTGGTGCGCACGCAACTGGTGCGCCAAAGCGTTGCCCTGCCCATCGATTACCGTCTGAAACAGGGCGAGGGGTCGTGGAAAATTTACGATATCCTGGTGGAAAACGGGGTCAGCATCGTCCAAAACTACCGGGTGCAATTCCAATCCATATTGCAAAAGGAAACCCCGGCCCAATTGATCGCGCGTCTGGAAGCAAAGTTGAAAGAACAACAATCTCAGCTGGATCGCTAAGCCGCGGCGCACCCGAAGAAGTTGACGGGCTCGGACATGAAAACCTTTTACTTGCTGGTTATAGCGGGTATCCTTATCACCGTCGGTGGGGTTATCGGATGTGCCGGGTCGCGCCAGGCCGTGACCCCAGAGGCGCAAACAGAGACAGCCGCCCCTCCCACCGCCAGCGATCCATCCGCTGACACCAAGCCATCGGCGCCGGGGAATACGGAAGAAGCATTGTTGCTGGAAGAAGACGGGGATTGGGCCGATGAACCGGACGAAAATATATATACCGTGGCCGATCCGCTGGAGAAGTTCAACCGGGCCGTCTTTTACTTCAACGACAAGCTCTATTTCTGGGTTATGAAACCGGTGGCCCAAGGGTATCGCGCCGTCCTCCCCCAACCGGCGCGCATCGGCGTCAAAAACTTCTTCACCAATGCCGCCGCCCCCGTGCGGATCGTCAACAATGTCCTGCAAGGCAAAGGCCGGGCCGCCGAAGCCGAATGGGCCAAGTTTCTCTATAACACCACGGTGGGCGTGCTCGGCTTGGGCAATCCGGCCGGGCGCAACGCCGCGCTCAATCCCGACGCGGAAGATCTGGGCCAAACACTGGCTGGCTACGGCATCGGTGACGGCTTCTATATCATGTGGCCCTTTCTGGGACCGTCGACACTGCGCGACACCGCCGGCATGGCCGGTGATCGCTACATCAACCCCGTGGCCTACGTGGAACCTTGGGAAGCATGGCTAACGGTGACCGCCACCAATCAAATCAACAATCTCTCGTTTCGCATCGGCGACTATGAATCGTTGAAGAAAGCCGCCCTGGACCCCTATGAATCGTTTCGCAATGCCTATATTCAGTTGCGCCAATCTAAAATCAAGCAGTAATGTCAGATTCTCAAAAGTTCACGGATGGTTCGTGATAACACATCCACGCGGAAAGGCTTCTTTAAAAAAACCCCGCTGCTTTGGCTGCTGACCTTTTTGGCCCCGCCGTTCTCCAGATAGCCGCACACCATGATCACTTTCATCCCAGGCTGGATGGTCCGGATCATCTCGACGGCCTGATCGCCGCCGATTCCTGGCATGACCCTATCCATGATCACCAGATCGATCCGGCCTCAGATACCGGCCTGCCTCAGATACCGGTCTGAACGATCAACTCTTTGCGGTAGTGATCCAGCAAGGTGGCCTTGGTCAATAGGCCCACAAATTTCCGCTCTTCGACCACGGGCAGAACACTCAAGCCCTCGCGCGCCATCAGTTCGAGCACTTCAGCCAGATCGTCGTCCGGCCGGACTGTTGGCACTTCGCTTTCCATGATCTGTTCCACGAGTAGAACGGCATGCATCTGGGGGTTGAACAGGTAGGGGCGGATGCGGTCCACGAAGACCATGCCTGCGTAGGCAGCGGTTTCCGGGTCAGTCACGGGAAACAGATAGCTGCGCGAATGCTCCAGAACCCGCATGAATTCGGTCATGCGCATGTTGCCGGGCACGCTCGGGTGGTCGGTTTCGACCAGTTCACGTACGGTTATATCGGACAACACGCGGGCATCGGTACCGGGCCGCTGGTAGAGACCTTTTTCGATCAACTCGCGCAGGTAAAACGAACCGGGCTCAATATACGAACAGACGGTGGAGGTAAGGGCCGCAACAATGATCAACGGCAGGATCGCATCGTAACCGCCGGTGATTTCGACCACTAGAAAGATGGCGGTCAGCGGCGCTTGCAACAGGCCGCTCACCAGCCCGGCCATGCCCAACAGGGCAAAACAACCTTCGCCGCTGAAGGTGGCCGACGGCAGCACCCAGACCAACAACCGGTAGTAAACGAGCCCCACCAGGCTGCCGATCATCAGGCTAGGGGCGAAAACGCCACCCGACCCACCCCACCCAATGGTAAGGGCCGTGGCTACTGTTTTGGCGACTAGCACCAGAGCCGCCAGGGCCAGCCCCTGGGCAAAGGTTCCTTCGATCATCTGCTGTACCGAAGGATATCCATCGCCCAGCACCATGGGTAGCCAGATGCCGATCACGCCCACCGCCGCGCCCCCCACCGCCGGCCGCACCCAGTGCGGCAGCGGCGTCCGGCCGGCCAGATAGTGCATACCCGTGAGCATCCGCCCCAGGAGTATAGAGGCCGCTGTGGCGAACAGCACGACACCGAAACTGGCCGCGATATCGACCAGATGGATATTCAGGTAATGACTCGGAAAGGCGATCTGATTGCCCTGCAGCAGCCGGCTCACTTCGGTGCCGGCCACGGCCCCGATGGCGATGGGAATGATGTTGAAGGCGCGCCATTCGGCCAGGATCACCTCCATGGTGAAGACCAGGCCGGTGATGGGCGCATTGAAGATCGAACCGATGGCGCCGGCGGCCCCACAGCCGACCAGGATCACGCGCTGGCGCTCGTTAAAGGCAAATAGTCTGGCGATGTTGGATCCCAGGGCTGCGCCACTCATCACTACCGGGGCCTCTGGTCCAGCCGAACCGCCGCTACCAATGGTCAGGCTGCTGGAGACCAGGCGCGAAAAAGTGGAACGCAAGCGCAGCCGCCCGCCCTTGCGCGATACCGCATCGACCACCTCGGGCACGCCGTGGCCGGCCCCCTCTTTGAGCAAATAATTGAGAAATATCCAGGAGAGGCTGGCGCCGATGGCGGGCAGCACAAAGCCCCACCAGTGCGCATGCATACTATGGAAGGTCGTCGCCATGAAATTCAAGCAGCGGTTCAAGGCCACACCGGCCAAGCCGCTGCATGCACCCACAAAACCTGCCAGGGCGATGATTATCAACCGGTCGTCGGAGCGCACGATGGCCCAGCGTTGCCGGATGGCCTTTGCCAAACGGGTCCGATCCATCATTTAAATCACACCCAATGTCGCGTTTGATTCCATTTGCGCCACCCGTTCCAAAAGCGCATCGGCAGGAGGCGCGGCCAGCAAATAATCCCGAAAAGCCTGGTCCCGCAAATAGAAGGATATTTTGGAGAGCAACTGGAGATGCAGCCGGGTCGAACCGCTGAGCAGCACCATCAGCACCGACACGGGATGCTGGTCCACGGCGTCGAAATCGATGGGCCGCTCTAGAAAGCAGGTGGTGATCTGTGGCAGCGGCAGCGCGATCCCCGGATCGGAGCGCGGATGGGGCAAGGCGATACCATGGCCGATGCCGGTGGAGGCCAGATACTCGCGTTCGATCAGCTTAGCATAGACCCGGTCAGCATCGTCCGGCCCGAGGTTGGCCATTCGATCCACCGCCGATCGCAACACATTCTCTTTGGTAGCGCCTGGAACCGCGGCCAATATGCCGCCGCGCCGCATGGCCGGCACGATGCCGTCCAGTTCGGACGGGGTGGGAAGTCTAGAGGCCGGCGACCCGGCACGCACCTTCAGCTGATGTTCGTTGGCCCAACGCTCGAGCATTTCGAGGCGGATGAAATAATCACCACGGCTGTGCTGCATGGGTATCTTGCCCTGGCGTACCCACCGTAAAATGGTTTCCTCCGGCATTTGAAGCCTCGCGGCCACCTGCTGGATCGACAACTCCATCGCCCCTCCGGCATTTCTCTCGTTGGCGCGGGGGGCAGCCCCGGCGCGGTCACATTGTTACGTGATCATAATGTAAACCACTCGGATCGATTGGTACAGCCTAAAATGGGCTACTTCACCCCGAAATCCACTCGCCGAACCGCAGCCGCCACAGCAGGGCCGGCGCGGCGGCCAGGGCCGCAAAAAACAACGCGGCCATACAAAGGCGCCCACCGGCCCGGCGCACCCGCTCCAAGGCCGCGGCCGCCAGCGGCGCGT
>JBAQGR010000181.1:0-2660 GCA_049287895.1 Desulfatitalea sp. | reverse complement strand
CGCTGGGTCAATATAAAGCTTACGCAAATGGGTTCGATCCTTTAGCCCAAAGTGCTTCCTGATTTCAGCATTTCCACTGGCACCCTTTGCATCCAGCAATTCCAACAACCTGATGACTGGTGGGGTGACTGGTGGGGTGGTTTTTCCACCATCTTGTCCAATTACTTCCCCGGCCGCCGGGTGCACCAGCAAACGAACCTGGAAATAGCTGTGATCTTCATCGAATTCGAACTCGGGCGGCGGAGAACCGTTATCTTTCATAGCGCGTAGGATTTTTGGGATACCCGTGGCCCGTCCTTCCGTCAGATCCAGTTCCTTCAAGAATTCTCCGATGCGGCGGTTGCGGTATCGGCGGGGCATGGCGCGGCCGATGCGAAGCTGGTCGAGGCGCACAGAACGGTCAGGCCGTGGATCAGGGCGGAGATGTTAATGGGCAGGTTCATATTCTACTCCGGAAGCAAAACGTAGGCGTTAAATCTTCAGGAGGCAACGTATCACAAAACAGATACCTACACCACCCGGAAGGCTTCGCCCTCGGGCAAACGACCGCAGCCCGAGCACTCGATCTTACGCAGGCAGCCCCGGCACAGCAAGGAGTAGCGCACCGAATCCTCGGCGTCATCGACTCGGCCCAATGCCATGGCTGCGGCACCTGCGTCTCCGAATGCCCCGGCAAAGCCATCACCCTGAAGCACTTCACCGACGAGCAGTTGATCGCCAAAACCGCGGCGCTGTTTGCCCGGGGGTGAACGGATCTCTTCCCGGATGGCGCAACCAGTCGGTGCGAGCCGGTAGGGCGACCGCCGGTCGCCCCTACGGCATTCCCCCTGCTCGGTTCACTCCTCGGATTTGCGCCTTGCGGGGATGACCGTCCACGACCGGAGTTGCGTGGATGGCACCGATAAAGAATCTATAAGCGCAACAGGATCATCGTCGTCGCCACGGCCGACACGACTATGACTATCCAGCCGAGGAACGCGAACAGGACGGCCGGGGTGGCCCACTCTTTTCTTTTGAAGAACTCACGCCGATGGAACGTATGCGGAAAGAGCACCAGCGCCAGACCCAAAGTCGGCGACCAGTGGAAGTACCACAACAGTCTATATCCAATCATGTTCCGAACTTCCTCGCCAAAGTAAATGAGCAAAGCAATTTGCGCGCCGACGACAGCGATGGCGATCGTTTTATGGATATGCATCTTGTTTCCATTTAACTCTATTGTTTGCCTTTCGCCGCGCTCAATGCAACCTACGCAAAATCCAAGCGTTATTATTCTTACAGAGCGCTTACGGGAATGGAATGGGTGGTGGCGGTGATCGGCAGGTAGTGGGGGGATAGGCAGATCACGCCGCCCGGTCCGATGGGCATCTTCAATTTTTGGAGCACTTGGAAATGGCGCACCGCGGTTTTGTCCGGCGAGGCGCTCTTTTTGAACTCCAGGGGGTAAAGCGTGCCGTCTTGAACGATCAGCAGGTCGATCTCTTTTTGATCTTTGTCCCGGTAGAAGTAAAAAGGCGCGCGTTGTCCGTTGTGCCACCAGCTTTTAAGCAGCTCCGCGAAGATCCAGGTCTCCAATATAGCACTGGAGGCGGCGCCAGCCTCAAGGGTTTCCGGGCCGGACCATTCGGTGAGCCAGGCGCAGAGCCCCGTATCGGTGAAGTATAGTTTCGGTGTTTTGACCAACCGTTTGGTCAGATTGCCGTGATAGGGTTCCAGCAGGTATATGATCCCGGATGCCGACAGGATGGAGAGCCAATGCTTGGCTGTATTAGGCGCCACATCGGCATCCCGCGCCAAATCAGCCATATTGAGAAGTTGACCTGAACGCGCGGCCGCGGCCCGCAAAAAACGCAAAAACGCCAATTCATCGCCCACCCGCGCCAGGTCGCGGATATCCCGCTGCAGGTAGGCCTGAACATAAGAGCTGTAGAACAGGTTTCGATCGGTTTGATCGGAAAGCGCCATTGCCGGCATTGAACCGCGCCAAATGATGGTGTAAAGCGTTTTGAGCGACAGGGTGGATCCGGATGCAAGGCGTCGATCCATCTCTTCGCTGGTTGGGAGAAAGGGGGGTAACGGACTACCCTGACCCATGGCTTCCCGCCGGGAAAAACCGAGCAACTGGACAATGCCGATACGCCCGGCCAGCGATTCAGAGACACCTTTCATCAAGTGAAATTGCTGTGTGCCGGTCAACCAAAACTGATTGGGGCGCCGCTGCTCATCGACCGCCATTTTGATGTATGGCAGCAGCTCGGGCGCGTATTGAATTTCATCGATCAATACCGGTGGCGGAAAACGCTGCATAAAAAGCGCCGGATCCTCTTTCGCCAGGCTTAGAATCATCGGATCGTCCAGGGTAACGTAGGTTCGTTCCATTCCTTTTAGATATTGTAAAAGGGTGGTCTTACCGACTTGCCTGGCACCGGTGACCAGCAGCACCGGAAATTGCGTCCCGGCGCTTGAAACAAAGGTCTCAATAGTCCTGTGTACATACATGGTTGTAATATTTCGTCCAAAATGCAATTCAATTGCACTATGGACGAAATGGTGCTGTTTGTCAATCCTCTCCGATATGGGTCGCCTCTACCACCTGCTGGGCATCCGGCAGGCCGCGCAGATCCACCCCATTGCCGTTGGTGTCGCGGTAGAAGTAGAAC
>JBAQGR010000180.1:0-4504 GCA_049287895.1 Desulfatitalea sp. | reverse complement strand
AGAAGGCCGTAAGCAGCCATATCAAGCTGCCGGCCGGCTACAGCATCGTCTGGAGCGGCCAGTTCGAATACATGCAGGCGGCCAGACAGCGCCTGCTGGTGATCATTCCCCTGACCGTGCTGATCATATTCGTGATCATCTTCATGAACACCCAGAGCGTGATCAAGACCGGCATTGTCTTTCTGGCCGTGCCCTTTTCCCTGGTGGGCGCTTTCTGGTACCTCTACCTTTTGGGCTACAATACTTCCATCGCGGTGTGGGTAGGCGTGATCGCCCTGGCCGGCCTGGACGCCGAAACCGGGGTGGTGATGCTGCTCTACCTGGACCTGGCCCACGGGCTGTGGGCCAAGGCCGGCCGCCTGCGCACGCGCGGAGACCTGGTGCAGGCCATCCACCACGGCGCGGTCAAGCGCATCCGGCCCAAGATCATGACCATCGCGGTGATCATCGCCGGCCTACTGCCCATCATGTGGAGCCACGGCGCCGGCGCCGACGTGATGAAGCGTATTGCCGCGCCCATGGTGGGCGGCGTGGTCACCTCGGGCCTGATGGAACTGCTGGTCTACCCGGTGATCTACTACCTATGGCGCGGCCGGCGCCTGGACCCCAGCCGAACCCCCACGGCCGAGGGCGACATCGAGGAACATGAAGAGGAAGCAGTACCGAACATACCGGAAGGAGCGACAACATGAAACACATCATCGTACTTTTTACTTATCTACTGCTGACCTTGGGCGCCGCCAATACGGCCCTGGCCCAGGGCAGCGATCACAGCGGCCACGGCGCGGCTCCCAAGAGCACGCCGGCAGCGCAGGGCAGCAGCCATGAGAGTATGCAAATGGGCGGCGCCATGATCATGCTCGACACCGTGACCATTGACGGCATCAAGGCCATGGCGCACCTGCAGGACTTGCGTCAAGGCGCGGCCCAACCCGCCGCGGGTGCCACCCACAACTTCATGGTAGGATTTGAAGAGGAAGGCAAAGGCACCGCGGTCGCAAAAGGCCGGGCCGCGGTCAAGGTCACCGGTCCGGACGGCCAGACGGGCAACGCCATGACCCTGACCACCAAAGACGGTTTCTTCAGGGGCGACATCGAGTTGAAGAAGCCGGGCAAATATACTTTTGCTGTAGGCACCAAACTGACCGACGACAAGGCCCGGCAGTTCAGCTTCTCTTATGAACTGAAGTGAGCCAAGGGTCAAAACCTTATTGGGAGGTCAAAGCTGTCGCGCCTTGCCCATGTTGCAGTCCGCTTAAATCCTTGACTCTATATCCCATTGAGTATTATTGCTCAATCATTGAGTAAAACGACGTGATTTGTAATTAATTCCGCTATTTTAATCAATTAGGTGGTGCAATAGTGGGGACTTATCCGTTATACGCCCCATGGTGAGGGCAAATTCCCGCGGGGATGGCCCGCATGGAAGCCTTCAAATCGGGAAAACAGATGAAAAGAGGCAGCAGCCCGAAACTGATCGCCTGGAATAATGGTTTGATTAATTGGAGGTGACCCACGCGACCCCATCTTTTTAGGCTTCTTGCGCGAACCCCAAAGCGGATTGGCGCCCTTCCATGCTTATTCCTTTTCCTCCTTCTCGTATGGGGCTGCGCCGCCGGCTCCAAAGGCGGCCTTGTCTATGACTCTGAAGTGACACGCATGTTTACCAGTAACAGCGTACCGTCCGACTTCCGCTATCATGTCACCGGCCGATCGCACATGCCCTACGCCATCATCGGGCTCGCTCCCGAATACAAACTCATCACCCGCTGGTGGGACCCGGTGGCGCCCAACACCAAAGAATTTAAAACGGATGTGGATTTCATCTGGAGACCGGACCTATGGTACCGCATCGATCCGGCCCAAGGCGCCTGGATCGTGGATCCGGGCGGACACAAGATCGGCCTCTGGTACTCCATGTACCCGTCTACCTTGACCACCCTGAAGGGGGCTCACCAGGTGGATATCTTTTCACCTTTTCCAGAAACGGAAGAGTGAGCCAAGCGCCGTGCAAAGCACTCTTACCAAAGAAGAGCGGCCTGTGCCAACCGCGGCCGACTTGACGGTAGTGCGCCATTCCAATATAGACAGAGACTTCACGATAGCCATCGTAACCGTCGCTTTGTCCGGCTCGCGGCCGCTGGCCGATCCTTTTCATGAGTGTTTTAAAAGAGGATGAGGGATGATTTACATAGAGTTACTGGTACTTTTGATTTTGACGTTGGTGAACGGCCTGTTGGCGATGTCCGAACTCTCCGTGGTTTCATCGCGCAAGGCGCGCATCAAACACCTTGCGCACCTGGGTGATCGCAACATCCGGGCCGTCCTGCGGCTCAAGGAAGATCCGAGCCGATTCCTCTCCACGGTCCAGATCGGCATCACCCTGGTCGGCATCTTCGCCGGCGCGTTCAGCGGCGCAACCGTAGCCAACCGACTGGGAGACTGGCTGGATTCATTCTCCGCGATCTCCCCCCACGGAGACACGCTGGGCATTGTTATCACGGTCGCGGGCATCACCTATCTGTCGCTTATCCTCGGCGAACTTGTGCCCAAGCGCATCGCGCTGGCCCATCCCGAACGGGTCGCCGCGTTCGTGGCCCGCCCGATGCTGGGACTTTCCCGTGTGGCGGCCCCGGTAGTATGGATTCTTAAAATCTCCTCGGAACTGCTGATGCGCCTTCTCGGATTGTCGACGGTTCGCCAATCGACCGTTTCCGAGGAGGAGGTCAAGACCCTCATCGCCGAAGGCACACTGACCGGCATTTTCGTGCCCCAGGAGCGGGAGATGATCGAAGGCGTGCTTCGCTTGGCCGACCGCCCGGTGCGGCTCATCATGACGCCGCGGACCGATATCGCCTGGATCGACGCATCCGCGGACCGGCAAGAGATCTTCGATACGCTCGCGGTAAAGCGTTTTTCGCGGTTGCTCGTGTGTGACGGCCAGGTGGATCGGCCGATCGGCGTCATCCACACCAAAGATATTCTGCCCATCGCGCTGCGCTGTGAAGAAGTAAATCTCAAAAACCTTATGACGCCGGCCCTTTTTGTCCCCGAGGGCATCACCGTCTTAAAGCTCATAGAACTGTTCAAGCATGAAAAGCTGCGCGTCGCCATCGTGGTGGACGAACACGGCACGACCGAAGGACTCATTACGCTGACCGATGTCCTCGAATCCATCGCCGGCGATTTGCCGGAACACGGCGAGGAAATCGAACCACCGATCATTCGGAGAGAAGACGGGTCGTGGCTGGTCGACGGCGCGCTGGCCATCGACGAGTTCGAAGCCCATACGGGTCTCACCGGTTTGTGCAAGGAAGAGGGTTTATACACCATGGCGGGATTTTTCATGCACCACATGGAGCGGATGCCCGTTGCGGGCATGCGCTTCCGTCATCGCAACGCCTCTTTTGAGGTGGTCGATATGGATGGCCGCCGGATCGACAAGATCCTCATCCAACTGGACCCGGCCCACCCGAAGGCGACCGAATCTTGATCGCCGCTCCCGGCGCCGTCATTTCACCAGTTTCTCAAGCACCCGCTCCATGACGGCGTTGATTTGCGCGAAGCGGCCGGGTTGCGCCATCATCTCTGCTTCCGGTTGCACGTAGCGCGATCCATCCAGCTCGTCGCGGCAGTTTTCCAGCAGGGCCGCCGCTGAATCGGGCGTGGTCTCCAGGTGGAACTGAAAGCCGACGATGCAATCGTCCAGGATAAACCCCTGGTTGGTGCAGGCGGCGCTGGCAGCCAGAGGCACGGCGCCGACCGGGATGGCGAAGGTGTCGCCATGCCAGTGGAAGACATCGAACACCGGCGGCAACACTCCCCGCAGAAAGGTTTGCTCCACCTGCGCGGCGACGGTGAGGGGAAACCAGCCGATCTCGCGATATCTGTTCTTGGTCACGGCGGCGCCGAGCACATCGGCGATCAATTGAGCCCCCAGGCAAATGCCCAGCACGCGCTTGCCCGCGACGATCGCCGCCTTGAGGAACGCTTTCTCCCGTTGCATCCAAGAGTAGCGCGCTTCATCGTGCACCCCCATGGGGCCACCCATTACGATCAGACCATCGAAAGCATCCATGGCGGGCAGGGTTTCGTCCAGGTAAAGACGCGTGGCGCCGAGCGGGTGTCCGTTGCGCTGAAAATAGGGAGCCATGCTCCCGATGCCTTCGAATGGTACGTGCAGTAAAGAGTGGATCCGCATTGAACCTCCTCATGGATTGTTAGCATGCGATCACGCCATGCAACTAAATAGTGTCCATCCAGAAATGAGATAGTTTCGCCGAGTTCAAGGCGGGCGAAAATTTTAACCGCTGGAATACATTCAAGTATTTCGAGGATTAAAATTTGAGCCCAACGCAGAAATCGGCGAAAATAGCCATTTATGGATGGGCACTAAATACTATCGCGCCAAAGTCGTACCAGGCGCCTTGACATAAGTCAAAAGCGAGTCGCATGGAGGTGCATCTTTTCTAATGTTGGAGCTACACGGGATGGGTGGCCCGGA
>JBAQGR010000179.1:0-2050 GCA_049287895.1 Desulfatitalea sp. | reverse complement strand
GATCAAGCCTTTGGCAAGGATTTTGAGGATATGCAGCGTCGCGTGCCTGGAATCGATCGAATACGCGAGTTGATCGGTTTTGATCCGCAGACCCGTTTGGATGCGATTTTGACAAAAGTAATCAGCTATATGCGCAAACGCCCCGACAGCGTCTGACGGACAAGCGATAGAATTTGGGGTAACCCCAAAGAGAAGTGTCCCGGCTCTGCCTACGGAGAGAAAGCATGCGTAGAATCCGAGTTTACGTTGACACATCTGTTTTTGGAGGAACGCAGGATGAAGAGTTCTCTGAAGAAAGCCGGAGTTTTTTCAGCCAGGTTCAAGCAGGGAAATTTTCGGTAATTTTGTCTGAGCAAACTCTCAGAGAGCTTTCCAGATCGCCGGATTCTGTTCAGGCGGTCTGGCAGAATCTACCGTCCGATTTGGTGGAAGATGTAACGATTGACGATGAAATTGGTGAACTGGCTTATGCATATATCGTGGCTAAAGTCTTGGGAGCAGCGTCAATTGGGGATGCCCTGCATGTGGCGGCTGCTACCGTCGCCGGGGCGGACCTTATTTTAAGTTGGAATTTCAAACACATTGTAAACTTCAATCGCATCAGAGGTTTCAACAGTGTCAACATTCGCATGGGCTATCGGGCCATGACCATCCTGAGCCCGAAGGAGGTAGGCGATGAAAACGAAGAAAACAAAGACATTTGATTGTGTGGAGATGAAACAACGCATTCAGGCTGAATTGATGGCGGAATATGCAGCCTGTAAAGATCAATTTTCCTCTTTCGCGGATTTCATCCATAAAACCGCGGCCTCAGACTTTAAGATCCGGACTTTTCAAGAAAAAATATCCAAAGCGGAGTTACGGGGGAACGCAAAACGTAAATCATCAAATATGAAATCGGTCTGAACTACTTTCGCTATGACCCCACCTATCGCACCCATTGCCGTTAATTTTGGCTTGGCTTTTATTCTGTCCACACTGTTGACTCCCCTGGTTCGTTTACTTTCAATCAGGCAAGGCTGGATTGCTCAACCCAGGAGTGACCGTTGGCACAAAAAACCGACGGCATTGATGGGAGGGATCGCCATATTCGCGGCCCTTGCGGTGCCAATGGCATTCCTCTCGGATTTTAGATCCATTCTACTACAGCTCATCAAAGCAAACGGTCTAGGCGCAGTCCCTTCGATCGCCGCCACTATTTGCATAGGGGCTACCTTTCTCTTTTGTGTAGGGTTGATCGATGACCGTCGGAATATAAAACCCCACAACAAGCTGATTGCTCAGATATTGACTGCTTCGTTGGTGGTGTTTTTAGGCTTCAGGCTTCACTGGTTCGCTTCGTTGACCCTGGATACTTTGGCCACTGTGTTTTGGATTGTCGGGATTACCAATGCGTTTAATCTGATTGACAACATGGATGGTCTCTGTGCGGGAGTGGGTTTTGTAGCCGCGGGCGCTTTTGCGGTGCTATACTTCCCAGCGTCATCCGAAGCGTTTGGGGTTGCCCTTATTTTGGCCGGCGCCATGTCTGGTTTTTTGATCTACAACTTCAATCCAGCCAAGATTTTTATGGGCGATTGCGGTAGCTTGGTGATTGGGTTCAGCATCAGCGTTCTATCGCTGTATAGTTCTGAAAGTGCATCCCCGACTCAATTGGCGCGCATAGCAGTTCCCGTTTTGGTATTGTTGGTGCCTATCATGGATACCACTCTGGTGACCTTTATTCGACTGCTCAGTGGACGGAAAGCGTCGACAGGAGGTCGCGATCATACATCCCACCGTTTGGTATTGATGGGATTTTCCGAAAAAAGTGCCGTGCTGTTTTTGTACGGGGTAGGGGCCGTTGCGGGATTTGCAGCTGTATTTGTCAGCCGTAGCGACACACTGACCTCGCCGGCTGTCATTATTCCTGTGACCATCGCTATCATACTGATGGGCGTGTATTTATCCCAGCTCAGGGTTTATCCGGAAAAAGAGTTTTCAGTGCTGCGTGATCGCAGCTTTACGCCGATTTTGATGGAGCTGACTTACAAACGCCAATTGATTTTGG
>JBAQGR010000178.1:0-5812 GCA_049287895.1 Desulfatitalea sp. | reverse complement strand
CGGCCCTGGGCCGCGCCAATTGTAATGTCGGGTGAGGACATAGTTTTCTCCTGTTCGCAAAACGGGTAGTAGAATGAACAAAGCGCGACGCTGGCGATCCCGCGCCGCTGGTCCATACTATTTATCGCCATGGCGGATAATGGCAAATGAAAAATGGATCAGCCGACGGAAACCAGCCGATGACGCCACCCCATATCCGCTCATCCCAACGGGCGCTTAGCGGTCCCAATTCGCAAGAGACGGATTATACAACCAATTATTATTTATCACATTGACATATGGCCCCAGAAACGCTTAATAGCATCAATCAAGGATGCGCTGTTGAACACGCCGCTTTGTCGGGGGCGCGGCATCGGCACGCATGGATCACGTTATCAAGCGAAAGGTGTGCGATATGAACGTAACCTGCTTGAAGTTAAAAAATTGGCGCAATTTCCGCGAAGCCGATATCCACTTGGCCCGGCAATCTTACGTGATCGGCCCCAACGCCTCGGGCAAATCGAACCTGCTGGATGTTTTTCGATTCCTGCGGGACGTCTGCAAACCAGAGGGCGGCGGGCTGCAAAAAGCCGTAAAAGATCGCGACGGAATCACCCGACTGCGCTGCCTGCATGCGCGCCGCGATCCCGAAGTACGTATCGAAGTCCATTTTTCAGAGCGCATGGATGAGCCAAACCCTGCCTGGCGATATGTGCTCGGGTTCAAAGCGGAAGGCACTGGCGCCCATCGACTTTTGGTCTCCACGGAAGAAGTGTGGCGAGGGGAAGAAAAACTCCTGGCGCGCCCGGATACCGATGATCAAAAAGACTCGCAGTTGTTGACCGAAACCCATTTGGAACAAACCCGGGCCAACAGCGCATTTCGGGAGATCGCCGATTATTTCAGTAGCGTCACCTATCTTCACTTGGTGCCTCAGTTACTGAAGTTCGGTGACAAGATTGGCGGCAACCGCTTGGAAGACGACCCCTTTGGCCAGGGATTTCTTGAACGCGTGGCCAAGTGCCCCCAAAAAAAGAGGGATGTACGCCTGCGCAGGATCAACAAGGCCTTGGCGGCAGCGGTTCCGCAATTCAGGGAGCTGCGTTTCAAAAAAGACGAGGTGACGGGCCGGCCTCATCTCGAAGCCTTATATGAGCATCACCGCCCAAATGCCGGTTGGCAGCGCGAAGAGCACTTTTCGGATGGTACCTTGCGCCTGTTGGGCATCCTTTGGTCCCTACTGGAAGGCAATTCGCTGCTGCTCATCGAGGAGCCCGAGCTGTCGCTGCATCAGGCCGTGGTCGAGCAGATACCCTTGCTTATCGACCGTATCCAAAAGGTCACCAAGCAGCGACGTCAGATCATCATCAGTACGCATAGTCAGGTGATGCTGGACAACAAAGCCATCGATGCCCGCGGCGTGGTCGTTCTTGATATGAGCCCGGAGGGCACACACGTCCGGCCGGTAAATGCAGAAGAACGAATCGGCTTGGAGGCAGGGCTTTCGATTGCCGATGTAGTACTGCCTCAAACCCGCCCGAGGAAGATCGAACAGTTGGGGCTATGGTCATGACGCTGATCTATGTGGCCACCGAGGACGCCTTGAGCGAAGCGGTGGCGGATCGCATAGTGCGCGAAGTCAATCAGGGCCTCCATGTGGCCGTGCGCGTGGGACGCAAAGGCAACAGTTATCTCAGGAAGAGGTTTGTTGAGTTATCCGAGACGGCCCGCAACATTCCAGTGCTGCTTTTAACCGACCTGGATCGTATCCCATGTGCGTCGACATTGATCGATCAGTGGTCCCGTGGCCGAATGTCGGCCGGCGACATGCTGTTTCGCGTGGCCGTGCGCGAGACCGAAGCCTGGCTTTTAGCAGACCGGGAAGGTTTTGCGCATTTTGCCGGTATCCCAAAAGCAAAGCTGCCACGCGATCCGGAGCTGCTGCACGATCCCAAGCAAACTTTGTTAGACCTTGTGCGCCGATTCGGCCGGCGGGAGATAAAAACAAATCTATTGCCCGGACCCGGCTCCACAGCAAAAATCGGATTCGGATACAATCTCGTTTTGGGAGATTTTGTTCGCGACCATTGGTCCGTGCGGAGCGCCGCCATCCAGGCGGACAGTCTTGAACGTACCTGCCGCCGCCTGCGCGAGTTGAGTTTACGCAAAACAAGGTGCTGAACGGCACTCGATCGTATCGGGGTCTTATGAGCTGGAACCTTTCGTCCACCGTGGCCGACATATTGAAACAAGGCGCTGCTTGCGAAGGCTTGAACCGCGAGCAGGCCATCACCCTGATGGCTTTGCCCCTGCACAGCCGGGAAACCTATGCCCTGATGCAGACCGCCAACCAGATCTCCAGGGAGCAGTTCGGCAACAAAGGCGAAAATCACTATCACATCGGCCTCAATGTGGCGCCCTGCCCGCTCAACTGTCGTTTCTGCGCGCTGACGGTCAAGGCCGGTATTTTTACCGAGTCGATCACCTTCAGCGACGAACAGATTGTCCAGTGGGCCCGGCAGGCCGAAGCCCAGGGGGCCGACGCCCTGAACCTGATGACCACCGGCAATTTCCCCCTGGAGCGCCTTCTGGAGATCGGCCGCCTGTTGAAGCGCTCGGTGGCCACACCCCTGGTGGCCAATACCCGCGACATCGACCATCAGGAGGGCGAGGCGCTGCTGGCGGCCGGTTTCGTGGGTTTCTACCACGCGGTGCGCCTGGGCGAAGGCCGCGACACCCCCTTGAAGCCGGCTCGGCGCATCGCCACCATCCAGGTGATCAAGGATGTGGGCCTGCGCTGGATGAATTGCATCGAGCCGGTGGGGCCCGAACACACGGCCGCGGAGATCGTGGATCTCATGCTGCTGGCCCGCGAACACCGCGCAACCTACAGCGGCATCATGCGGCGCATCAATTTCCCCGGTTCGCCCATGACCGCCCTGGGCATGATTAGCGAATTGGAGATGGCCCGGCTGTCGGCGATTTCGCGCCTGGTCATGGGGGTCATCCCCCAGGCCCACTGCACCCATGAGCCCCACAGCGCCTCGCTGATGGCCGGCGCCAATCTGCTTTTTCCGGAGGTCGGTTCCAGCCCCAGGGACGGCCAGGCCGACACCGGCAAAGGCCGCGGCCAAGGCATCGACCGCTGCCGGGCGTTACAGCAAGAGATGGGCTGGGACCCGGATCTCGATTCCAATTGCTTTTATGGGTGAATTTGGCGGTCCGCATGGGCATAGCGCATGCATTGACGACATATGCATGGTGTGTTAATTGTATGCATATAAACAATGGAGGCCGACTATGAGAACGACGCTTGATTTGCCCGAGGATTTATTGACTGAAGCCATGAAGGTTGCCCATATCAATACAAAAACCAAAGTCATTATCACGGCCTTGGAGGATTTGATCAGAAAATCAAAGATTTCGGAACTGAAACAATTCAAAGGCAAAATAGACTTAGGCATTGATTTGAATCGTGTCAGAGGGCGTTAATGTCGGTATTAATCGATACTTCCATATGGATTGAATATTTCAGGAGTGGCCATAATTCCGAAAAACTCGATTTCCTGATCGATGAAAATCTTGTTGTAACCAATGATCTGATTTTGGCGGAGCTAATCCCATTTCTTAAAATTCGGAATCAAAGCAAAATAATAACTTTACTGCTGAACATCAAAAGGTTGGCGTTATCCATCGACTGGGACCAAATCATGGAGTATCAATATAGATGCCTCAAAAATGGATTAAATGGTGTTGGCATCCCAGATCTGATAATTGCCCAAAACGCAAAACAAAATCATAGTAAAATTTACTCGTTGGACAATCACTTCCTCCAAATGGAAGAGATCATAGACCTTCAAGTAGAAATATAGACCACGCCATCGCCAAACCATCGGTTGGCAACGGATCGCCACACCGGGTTAAACCGATTGTCCGTCAAGGAGAGCTGAGATGAACCGTTGGATCGCATGTGCACTGGGAGTACTTCTATCGCTGGGTGCGGCCGCCGCCGACGGCCCGATCAAGGTGGGCACCTGGAAAACCGCCCAAACCATCCAGCCGTTTTTCTACGAGTATTTTCTGGGAGCCCAAAATCGCTGCGAAGTGTTGGCCTTTACCAATCCGGCCGACCAGAAGACCGCCCTGCTGGCCGGCTCGCTGGATATGTGCGGCACCACCCTGGCCCACGCCATCCACTCCGCGGTCCAGGGCCAGCCGGTAGTGATCGTGGCGGCGCTGTGCAACAAGAGCTCGGCCCTGGTGGTGCGGCAGGATGGCCCCATTCAGGCCGTCGCCGACCTCAAAGGCAAGAAGATTGGCTATGTACCCGGCACGATGCACGAAATTCTGCTGCGCGAAGCCCTGGTGCGCGAACGCCTCAATCCGGAAACCGATGTGCACCTGATCCGGGTCGATTTCTTCGATATGGGCACGGCCCTGGCCCGCGGCGGCATCGACGCCTTTCTCTCCGGCGAGCCCTTTCCCTCCCTGGCGCTGCATGAAGGCTACGGCCGTATTCTGGCCTATCCCTACTACAACGATGCCGTGGGCACTATCAATGCGGCCATGATCGTAACACGCGCCACCATCAAGCAGCGACCGGAACTGGTTGCGTCCCTGGTCAAGGCCCACGCCCAGGCCACCGACTATCTGCGCCGTCACCCGGCCCAATGGCTGGCCAAGGCCGCGACCTTCGGCACCCAACCCGAAGTATTGCAAAAGGCGGCGGCCAACATGGAGCTGGCCTGGGAGATGGATGCGGCCTTCGTGGCCAAGGTCAAAGCCCTGGGCGCCCGCATGCAGGCCCTGAAGATGATCGAACGGCAGCCGGACTACGATCGGCTCTTTGACCTGCGCTTCGTGCAGCAGATCATGACCGATGCCGCCGTTCTTGGGACCGGCGAAAAGAAAAAAGCAGAAGGTAAATGACTTCCAGCATCTCTTCTAAAACCCCTTTGCGCCTGGAGCGTTTTCTGCCCTGGATCATTCCGGCGCTGCTGCTGCTCGCCTGGGCCGGGGCGAGTGCCACTCGCCTGGTGCCGGCCTATCTGCTGCCCGGCCCGGAGGCGATTGCATGCGCGGCCTATGCCTATATCTTCGGCACGGCCGGCGACGCGCCCTATGCCGGCCGTTTTCTCGGCGATTTAGGGGCCAGCCTGGTGCGCGTCTTCCTGGGGTTCGGTCTGGCCGTACTGCTGGGCCTGCCGCTGGGAATGCTGTCCGGCCGCCTTGCCCCCTTTCAGAAGCTGGTGAGCAACACCCTCCACGCGGCCCGGGCCGTGCCGGGCATCGCCTGGCTGCCCCTGGCCCTGGTCTGGTTCGGCATCGGGCTGCCGGCCACGATCTTTTTGGTCTCGCTGGCCGCCTTTTTCCCCATCTATCTGAACACGGCCGGCGGCGCCCGCCAGATCAACCCGTTGTTGTCGCAATCGGGCGCCATGATGGGCATCGGCCGGCTGCGCGCCATCTTCACCATCCTGATCCCGGCCGCCATGCCGCAGATCGTGACCGGCCTGCGCCTGGGACTGGGCATCGCCTGGGCCTACCTGGTGTTGGGCGAACTGACCGGTGTGCCAAACGGGCTGGGCGCCGTCATCATGGATGCGCGCATGATCGGCCGCATCGATATGATCATGGTGGGCATCATCGTCATTGCGGTAATGGGCCGCCTGAGCGACGATCTGCTCCGGCTGGCATTGAAGATCTGCTTCAAGAGCGCCCGGAGAATGCCGTGACCCCCAAGCGCAACCCCAAGCTTAAATTGCTCAAAGCGCCGGAAACCCACCCGGCCGTTCCGGCCTTGCGCATCACGGCCTTGAACCAGTTTTTCACC
>JBAQGR010000177.1:0-3670 GCA_049287895.1 Desulfatitalea sp. | reverse complement strand
TGCTTCGGTATTTACTGCCCCCGGAGCGGTCTGACCGTGCTGCCCGGCCCCGATCTTTCCCGGGAGAGCGGCCCCATCGCTTTTTCTTCCCAGAGCGGCGGCATGGCCGTGGATTTCGCCAATCTGGGCAAATCCCTGGGGTTGAAGTTCAGCAAGATCGTCAGCTTCGGCAACGGTGCCGACCTGCGCGAAACCGAGCTGCTGCGCTATTTCGGCGACGATCCGCAAACAGGCATCGTCACCATGTACATCGAAGGGGTCCAGGACGGCGATGCCTTTTTCAATGCGCTGCGTGAAACCGCTGCGCGCAAGCCGGTCATCGTCCACAAGGGAGGCCTGTCGGATGCCGGGAGCCGCGCCGTGCAGAGCCACACCGCCTCTATGGGCGGCAGCGGCCGCATTTGGCAATCGATCCTGCGGCAGGCCAATGCCGTGCAGGTGCACAATATGGCCGAAATGGCCGACGCCTGCCTGGCCTTCTCCCTGCTGCCCGGCCGGGTCTATCGCCAGATCAGCGTTCTGGGCGGCGGCGGGGCCCTGGGCGTGGCGGCGGCCGACGCGGCCGAGCGCTTCGGGCTGAGTATGCCCCCCTTTGCCGACGACCTGGCCCGGCGCATCGACGCCCTGTTGCCCAAACCCGGCTCCAGCCCCGGCAATCCCGTGGATGTGGCCAACCCCTTCGTGCCGCCCAAGACGCTCAAAGAGATCATGCGCCTGGCGGCTTCGGACCCGCGCATCGACTTGCAGATCTTCAGCTCCCTGCTGCATCACTATAAAAACATGGCCGTTGCGACGGGAAAGCCGGTTCAGGCAGTGACGCCCTATCTCGAACTGGCCGACGACATCCAGGCGGTGGTCGCCGAAACCGGCAAGCCCATCCTCGTCATTCTGTCCAACCCCAAAAGCGGATTGGACCACCTGGATGTGGTGGCGATGTTCGCCGATGCCCGCCGCGCCTTTGTCGAACGCGGCATCCCGGTATTCAATGACCTGTCCGCGGCCCTGGCGGCTGTTGGGCACCTCAACGCATATTATGAGAGGAAGAGATCATGAGCAAGGAGAAGGCCGAAGAACTGATCCGCAACGCCCAACGGGAAGGACGCGCCACGCTCTCCGAATTTGAGGCCAAGCAACTGCTCGCCGCTTACGACATACCGGTCACCCACGAACAGCTCGTCCGCGAGCGCACGCAACTGGCCGCGGCCGCCCGCCGGATCGGCTACCCCCTGGTGATGAAAGGGTGCGCGGCCCGCATTGCCCATAAAACCGAAAAGAACCTGGTGCGCGTGGATGTGCGCAACGAAGCCGAGGCCCTTGCAAACTATGACGCGCTCATGGCGGCCATGGCGGCCGAGGCCGACGCGGCGGTGCTGGTGCAGGAGATGGTCGCCGGCCGGCGGGAATTGGTGGTCGGCTTGACCCGCGACCCCCAGTTCGGGGCCTGCGTCATGTTCGGCCTGGGCGGGATCTTCACCGAAATCCTCAAGGACATTACTTTCCGCAAAGCGCCGCTCGAGCTGCGCGACGCCATGGAGATGATGCACGAGATCAAAGGCCGTAAAATCCTGGAGGCCGTGCGCGGCATGCCGGCGGCCGACACCCAGGCCCTGGCGCGCATATTGATGCAGGTCGGCCGGATCGGGCTGGAACTGGAAGCCGTGGCCGAAATCGATCTCAACCCCGTGATTCTGTCGGGTGCCAAACCGGTCGCCGTGGATGCGTTGATTGTTTTGAAATAATAAAGAGACGGCGGATGGGTGGTGCTATGCGGCGTGGCCCATGGCTTTGTCCAGGACCGCCCGCACGGTCGCGGCCAGCGTGCTCTTGGAGATCGGCTTCAGGATAAACGCTTTGACGCCGATTTTGGCGGATTTGTCATCGGAGATTTCACCGCTGTATCCCGTGCAGAGGATGATGGGGATGTCGGGCCGAATCTTGATTAACTCGGCCGCCAGCTTGTGGCCCGGCAGGTTGGGCATGGTGAAGTCGGTGATGACCAGGTCGAATTGGGATGGCTTTTCGTTGAAAAGGGCCAGGGCCTCGATGCTGCTGGTGCGGCTGGTGACCTGGTATTGCATTTTCTGCAACATCTGCGCGACCATCTTGACCACGGACACCTCGTCATCCACCACAAGAATGTGCTCTTTGCCCGTGCCCATGGGCAAGCTTTCGGTGGGCTCGCTGGCCGGTCGTTGACGGCGCTCCAGCAGCGGAAGCCAGACGGTGACGCATGTCCCCTGGCCGGCGATGCCGGTGACATGGATGTGCCCCCCACATTGGCGGACGATCGTGGGAGCCATGGAAAGCCCTGCTTCGGCGGCCCTTTCCAGCGCTTTGCTCGTCCAAACAGGATCGAACTCCGGATCGATCGCTTGCGGTTCGATCTCCCTGCCCTTTCCGCAGACAATCAATCGCAGATAGTCTCCGGGGGAGATGCCGGGGGCGGTGGCCGTATCGTCGGCCTCCAGGGTGACCGCCTCCAGCGAAACGGTCAGGATACCGCCTTCGGGTTGCAGGGCGTGCGTGGCGCTGGTGCACAGGTTCGTGACGAGCTGATGCAGCTGGCTCGGATCGGCCATGACCAATCCATCGCTGGCGATGTTGGCGCGGATGTCGATGGTGGTGGGGATCGCGGCGCGCAACAGCTTGAGCGCCTCCTTGGCGATGAGCTTGAACAGCACCGGCTGTTGGGGTTGATCCGGTCGGTGGCTGAAGTTCAAGATTTGTCGGACCAGGTCCCGGGCGCGCATGCCGGCCGTCAAAATCTCCCTGAGGTTGTCATGCTGGGAGGAGTTCGCAAGGGCACCCTCCAAGGCCAACTCCGCATAGCCGATTATCGAGGCGAGGATATTGTTGAAGTCGTGGGCAATTCCGCCGGCCAGGGTTCCCAGCGCTTCCATGCGTTGGGATATGTTCAGGCGGACCTCCTCTTCTCGAATCTTGCTTTCGATTTGCTTTTTATCGGGTAAATCAGGGACCAGGGCTTGGTCGGTCGTCGTTTCCGGGTCGCTTGGGCGTGCCAGGATGGAGGCACCCAGCAAAAGGCCCTTTTCGTTCTGGACGGGCGAAAGGGTCAACCAAACATCGGTGCAGGTTCCATCCTTGCGCCGCCATGCCGTTTCGAGCCGTTCGGCTGCTCGGCCGGCGCGGATCTTTTCCAAGGCAGCCTCGATGGCGTCGGTCTGCTGGGGCGGGAATAGGGTAGCGATGGGCTGTCCGAGCATCTCTTGGGCGCTGTACCCGGTGATGCGTTCAGCGGCTCGGTTCCAGGTCAGGATCGAGCCTTCGCATGAATTTGAAATGATCGCATCGTTTGCGTGTTCCACGATGGCGGCCAGATGGCGGTGTTGGACTTCGGTCAGCGCTGCGAACCCCTCAGCGCTTGGCTTCCGCCGGGCATCGTGGTTCTGCCCGTCGGATGTCGTCTCCATGAACATAAACCATCTCCACTTCGAGGAAATCCCCGCATCGCGGAACTCTCTGTGTAACTACCACCAACGGTATATCGGTTATTCGGCGATAACCTTGAGCCTAATCTAAGAAGGGGAGGGGTTGGGCCGGCGATAGGAGATCCAGACCAGCACCGTGCCCACCGCCATGAAGATCACATAGTCCAGGGGGAAGCCAGCCACCCAGCGATGGTGCCAGGGAACGTATTGGGGGGTGAATC
>JBAQGR010000176.1:0-9401 GCA_049287895.1 Desulfatitalea sp. | reverse complement strand
GCCCGACGGCAAAACCATCGCCTGGCTGGAAAATACCGACCCCAACCAATGGTGTGTCGCGGAACGCTGCCTGGGGTTTTGGTCCATCCGCATCATGAACAGCAACGGCGCCAACCCGCGCTATGTCATCAACGACGATCAGATCAACAGCAAACCGGCTTGGTCCCTGGGAGGAGAACGTATCTTCTTCCACCGATTCGAGCCCGCGGCAACGCCCAGCCGCTGGCGGGTTTCTTCCATCCGTCCCGATGGGAGCAACCGAATCTCCATTGACCCATTCGGCAGCGGCCAGAGCGAATATCCGAGCAACTGATTTCCCTGTTCCTTTTGTGGCGTTTGTTCGGAACCCCCAGGAGAGCCGTCGTATGGTGAGTAAGGATCACGAGTCCCTCTCCATGGCAAGGCAATTCAGGCGGGACTATCTGCTGGTTTCCATAATTCCCCTCCTGCTGCTCTTCCTCCTCGTCGTCCTGGGAACGACCATCACCCGGGATTATCTTGCGGAACTGATTGTGCACTCCACCAGTGACCTGAACATGGATGCCGAAAAGAGTCTCCAGGCGCTGGGCGAAAAAGTCATTCAGGCCAAGGCCAGGGATGTTGCCAAACAGGTGGAGATCTACTTCCGGATGCATCCGGAGCTGGATATTTCCGAGATGCGCAAGGATCCGCTGTTCATGGAAGTGGCGCTGCAAAAAGTGGGCGATACCGGATACACAGCCATCACCGAAACAGAAACCTTCCTTTTTCGCGTTCATCCCAATATCAAGCTGATAGACCAGGATATGCGCGCTCTGGCTGAAAAAATGCCCTCCTGGTGGGAGATCGTTCAGTCCGCGATTCCGGGCGACGAAGTTTCGGGATACTACGATTGGTTGGAACCGGATGGCTCCGTTCGCAAAAAATACTTGGCCGTTGCACCGGTCCAAGTGCCGCTCAATGGCAAGCGCATTATGGTTTCGGCCACTACCTATATCGATGAATTCTCCGCTCCCATTGTTGCCATGAAAAACAAGGCGGCCCAAATCGCCGATCAATATCAGAGCTTTGTGGCGCGCCAGGCGGTCATTTTCAGCATGATCGCGGCGGGCGTGATCCTGTTGACCTTTTCAAGCACCTATTTTTTCGGACGCCGGGCCGCCAGCCGCTATATACTTCCCATTATGCACCTGGCCCAGAGCGCCCGGGAATACGGGGAGGGCAAATGGGATGCAGCCCATAATGCGCAAGTGCTGCATCGCGCCGATGAGATCGGCACTCTAGCCCAGGCCCTAAACCGCATGTCCCTGCAGCTCAAGGAGCTGTTCAGCAACCTGGAACAACGCGTCGCCGAGCTCAAAGAGACCCAGGCGGCGCTGGAGGAGAGCGAAGCGCATTTCAAAAGCCTCTACGAGGAGTCCACGCGCGCCCAGGAGCTGTACCGCTCGCTGATCCACTCGTCCGCCGACGCCATCGCTATCTATGATTTGAACGGCCATCCCAACTACATCAGCCCCATGTTCACCCGGACCTTCGGTTGGAGTGCCGAAGAACTTGAAGGCAAGCCCATCCCCTTCGTACCCGAATCGGAACAGGCGGCGACCACGGCCAGCATCGATGAGGTCCTGACCCATGGCCGGCCGTGCCAGGGGTTTGAAACCAAACGCTCCACCAGGGACGGGCGTTTGATCGACGTGAGCATCAGCGCGTCGCGCTATGACGACCACGAAGGCAAGGCGGCCGGCATATTGGTCATTTTGCGCGATATCTCCGAAAAGAAACGGCTCGAAGCGCAGCTTCAGCACATCGAGCGCATGGAGGCCATCGGCACTTTGGCCGGTGGCATCGCCCACGATTTCAACAACCTGTTGATGACCATTCAGGGCACGACCTCATTGTTGCGCCACCGATTGGACCCTGCGCACCCCCATTTCAACCATTTTCTGAATATCGAAAAACAAGTGGCGCGCGGCGCCAGGCTCACCGGCCAATTGCTCGGCTATGCGCGCAAGGGGAAATATGAGGTCAAAAGCGTGAGCCTTAACGAAGTTCTCATGGAAAGCACGGAGGCCTTTGGAAGGATGCGCAAGGATATTGCCGTGCAATATGATCTGGCGCCGGATCTCGATCCCATAGAAGCCGATGTGGACCAGATCAACCAGATGTTGATGAACCTATTCATCAATGCTTCCGATGCCATGGCCGAGGGTGGCTACCTCCATCTGACGACGCGGAATTTGACGGCCGATGATATGTCCAAAAGCACCTATGCCCCCAAGCCGGGCCATTATGTCATGCTCAGGATAAAGGATACCGGCATCGGCATGGATCAAAAGACCATGGAGCGCATTTTTGATCCGTTCTTCACAACCAAGGAGATGGGCCGGGGCACGGGATTGGGGTTGGCATCGGTGTACGGCATCGTCAAAGGTCATGGCGGCTATATCGATGTGGAATCGCAACCGGATCAGGGGGCGACCTTCAGCATCTACCTGCTGGCCTCGAGCAAAATCGTCGACACCACATCTCCTGAACCCAAAGCCATCCCTGCTGGACATGGAACCATTCTCTTAATTGACGATGAAGAGCTGGTGGTCGAGGTGGTTTCCAGTATGATCACAATGCTGGGCTACACGGCCATGACCGCCGACAGCGGCCAGAAGGGGATTGAGATCTTCAAGGCGCATAAAGATCGGATCGACCTGATCGTTTTGGACATGATCATGCCGGAAATCGGCGGAGGGCAGGTTTTTGACCGACTCCGCGAGATCAAGCCCGATGTCCCCGTAATCCTGTCGAGCGGCTTCAGCATCGACGGAAGAGCCGCGGAGATCCTCAGGCGGGGATGCAGCGGTTTTATCCAGAAACCCTATACCATTGAGCAACTGGGCGAGAAGATCAAGCAGGTCATGAAGAGTGAGGCGTAACGGCCCCTTTCATTCCAATTCGTAACATCCCAAGATCCATACCGTTGCCGAGTGCTCATGCACTACCCTCCAAATCCATGGGCGATGCTATCGTAGTGCTACCGGTATTGATGACCTGATCGCCCCCGCCGCTACAGCGCAGTTGAAAAAAGGCCAGCCAGAGCGCTACGGCGATGAGAATGAAGGGCTTGAGTCGATGCATGCCGGAATCTTTCAGTTTGGGTTGCAGCTTCAATTCAACCATTTTCGCGGTCCGATCGTTGCGGGGCTATTGAAAAGCTTCCATGCCGAATTGCATGCAAAACCAATGCCCCGTATCTTGAAAACGATGTTGTCTGATATCATTCGGTTACCATTGGACGCATCGATTATTTAAGATGGATTTGTGTGCAAAATGTTGCATTTGTATCCACAGGAGGTTACACCCCCTCTACAAACGCTGTGGGCAATGGCATGAGGACACCTTGACAGATGAGCATCCACTATAATAAAAAAATATGTAATTTCATTCAGATAGATTAATCACCAGATGCCGGCGGCTTCGGAGAGAAAAGTGATCGAGTTCAACGAACCTAAAGTGACCATCGTGACCGGCAAGGAAACCGTGCTCTTCGTGGACGACGAGGAGGGTATCGTGGAGATCGGCCGGTTGATACTGGAAAAGATGGGCTACAAGGTAATCGAGGCCCATGGCGGCCGCGAAGCCATAGCTATCTTCCGCAAGAAAAAAGAGAAAATCGATATCGTTATCCTGGACATGATCATGCCCGGCATGGGCGGCGGCGAGACCTTCGGTGAGCTCAAAGAGATCGATCCCCACATCAAAGTACTGCTGTCCAGCGGATACAGCATCAACGGGCAGGCCCAGGGCATCATGGACCGCGGTTGCGACGGCTTTATCCAGAAGCCGTTCAACATGCAGGACCTTTCGATTAAGGTGCGCAAAGTACTGGATGGCCGGGATGGATCATCCGGTAGTTGAGGGCGCTGTCAGAAGTACATTAGCGGTCCTATGCGGGGCCACCCCGGGAGGGAAGAATTCTTTCCATCGCGGCCCGCGGCATGCGCACGGCGCTACGGACGCCGTTGGCCGTATTGATCAAGCCCCTTTGAATCAAAATCCGCAGCGAGCGCTCTTTTTTGGCGGCAGCGGCTCTGGACAGGTGCTGGATCGTCTCCGCGGGCATTGGTTCGGTGACCAGAAAACCGCCGGCCGCGGCATCGGCCACCAGTCGGGCGCCGATTTCTGAACGGACCACCAGCGTATTCCATCCCGGTCGCCCTTCGACCATACCCACGGAAAGGTCTGCAAATTCGGAGGTCATGTCCAGGCAGGTAAAGCAGGTGTGCGGAATCAGGGGTTTGATTTCGGAAAGGGAGATCTCCACGCGGCCCGTGTCCGTCTCCAGGATCAGCACATTGGCCGGAGGCGGCGGAATATCCATGCCGCGGATGGTGCCCACATCCACTCGGGCAGCCAACAGGTCGGCCAATTGGCGCGTATCCAGGGCCCAGTTGCAAAAGAGGCCGATGGCCAGCGCCACGGGCACATTGTGTTCCGTTTTGCCCAGGGGGTTGGCGCGCATCTGGGCCACGGCCAGCATCTGGCAGGGTGTTCCCACCACCCCGATCTTCCGGTAGCCCTCGCGCACCGCGCGGTTTACTCCGGCCAAGGTCGGTGACGCCATGAACTGCGCACCGGCCGCGGAGGCCACCTCCTGCCAGCGGGTCACCAGGCGCGGGGCCGGCATCAGCCCCTCCCTTGCCGACAAGGCAGCGGCATCCACCTGGCCGTGCTTCATCGCGTAGGTCATCAGCGCCGAAACCGTACCGCCGCCTTGAAACTTGGCCTGCGGCATTTTGGCGCCGGCTCTGGCGGCCACTATTTCCCGGTAAACGCCCAGCGGGCGGCCGTCATACGGTGTGTCCCCCATCCGCCGGCTCAGCTCCTCCAGGTCCACTTCCACCTTGGGGCAATAGGCAAAACAGCGCCCCTGGGGCAACGTGCAGGGAAAGAGCTGGGATGTTTTGCCGCGGTAGTTCTTAAAGTAAGGGCACAGCTCCACGCACGCCCCGCATCCGATGCACAGATCGCGCTGGTGAACATCCTCGATCAATTCCTTGGACCCGAACAGTTGCGGCATACCGACCTCCGGAGCGATTGATTTGATTTTATATGAACTATGCTCCCTGAGCGGCAAATGCAATCGTTTTTAAGCGTGGCGAAAGCAATCGGGTGTTTGGCCGGTGTTTGTCTGTTGATTACCGGTCGAATCGGTGATAGCCGAAAGTATTCATAGGACTCGCGGGCGACCGCGCGATCATCGTTCACGGGATGTCCGGGATTTTTTGGGCGTTCCGACTCCATGAAAGGTTGAGCCGTTGACACCGACACATGCCGGAACGGTAGTATTCCAGGAAACAGCCACCCAGCCGCTTTTTCTGGTGATATCCTCATCCAATGGCCTTCACTGGGTGCTGCCCAACGGACATATCGACCCGGGGGAATCGGCGGAGAGCGCCGCCTTGCGCGAGTTGCGCGAAGAGGCCGGTATCCGGGGCGAGTCGATCCAGGCGCTGGGCGTGCAGCACTACCGCAAACTTCAGCACGAGGCCGTGGCCCAATACTTCCTGGTCCGGGCGCTGGAGACGGTGGCGGCCGATGAGCAGAGGGTCTTGCGTTGGGAGGATGAACGCGCGGCCCTCGATCTCTTGTCTTTCCAACAAACCCGTGCGGCCCTGCGGCAAGGCGCCGACGCTTTGCGACGGTTGGGCAAGCGGTCATAACTCTAATGATCCGAAATTGCGATACGCCAAATTGGTCTTGATAAGCAATCCCCAAAAGAATACAAAGAAGTGTAACGTCTAAACCTGTGGCTCTTGAGGTGAAGAAATCAAAAGCAGTTAAAGGAGGAGCAATGAAACGTATAACCCTGATGTTGGTATGTATTGCCTTTTTGGCCGGCTGTGCAACCACCCAGATGCTTCAGCCCGAACAGCCGCCATCCCTTGCAGCGGCTCCGGATTCGGCGTTGCTGGTGATCATCCGCGATGCCTGGGTAGGCGGCGGCATCGTGTTTTGGAACTATGTGGATGGTAAGCTGATCGGCGAGACCAAAGGTAAAACCTATATTGTCGCTAAAGTGGCCCCAGGGGCTCATAACGTTGTTGGCGCCACCGAGAATACAGGCGTAGCCCATATCGATTTCCAGGCCGGCAAACGTTACTTTTTAAGACAAGGTATCGCTATGGGGCTTTTGCGGGCAAGGACATCCGGGTTTACGCCGATGACTTTTCAGGAGGCTCAAGAGGCAATCAAAAGCTGCACATATCTGGAGTTGGATCCCAAAGCAGAGGCGCCCAATATGGACCCGGTGCTTCACCAAAAGGCCATCGAAGAGTACAATGCCGGCGTGAAGGAAAATCCAGACGGCTATAAAGAAATGTTACAGTACAAAGGCGAATAAGCGAACTTCAGCGCAACTAATAAGGAAACATTATCGTTCAAGCGGCCGATCCTCATGGGGAGCGGCCGCTTTATTTACAGCAGGGCCCTTGATAAGCTGCTTGTCCCTTGTTCTGCGTTGCGATCAAGCACAGCCGAGGTAGGTTTGAAGAAGAAACAGGAATCCTTGCTCGACGGGGGCCCCTTCAAAGGCCAAGGCAAGTGTGCCGGATAGGTAGGTCTGTCAACGAGGAAAGCGAGCGAAACCGGCTGTTGACTTGGTACGCGCTGCCGTGCTAAGAGCTTAATCTTAAAAGGAATCTGAATTTTACGACCCAAACCCCCAGGGAGGCGCCCATGGCAGGCAGACCCAAACCGCTATTTTGGTTCACTGTGCTCATCGTGGTTGCGGGCTTGGTTGTTTTCGCCCTTAATCGCGCCGGGATCCTATCGGGTCCGGAGAAGATCGCGGATGTCGCCGATACGGCCAAAGCCAAACCCAGCCAGGTCATGACCATCCAGTTCTATACGTCCAGTGCCAAGAAAAGCTGGATCGATGCCATGGCCCGGGAATTTAACGCGGCCCAGCATGAGGTCGAAGGGCAGGTGGTCCAGATCAAGGCCATTCACGGCAATTCGGGCGAGCAATTGGAGCAGCTCAAGGAGGGCAAGATCAGACCCGACATCTGGTCGCCGGGGGATGAGTCTTGGTTGCAAATGGGGGCATCCCACTGGAAAAACGTGAAGCAAAAGGAGCTTTACGAACGCTATTCTCCGCTGGTCAATATTCCTTTGGTGATTGCCATGTGGGAACCCATGGCCGTGGCCCTGGGGTATCCGCGTCCTATCGGATGGCAGGATATTGCCAAGGTGGCCAACAACCCAAAAGGATGGGCTGCCCACGGCCATCCGGAATGGGGCAAGTTCCGCTGGGGCCACGCTCATCCGGACGCCAATTCCGGTTTTCTATCGGTGGTCTCGGAGGTATATGCCGTCCTGGATAAGACCGATGGGATCACGCCCCAGGATTTAAAGAATCCCAAGGTGGTCTCCTTTTTGAAATCCTTTGAAGGCGCCGTGGAGCATTACGGCCTCTCCAACAGCTGGATCGACGATCTGATGCATGTCAAGGGTCCGGCCTATCTTTCGTGTGCCGTCCAATATGAGAACACCATTATCGAAAGCAATGAGAAGTACAAGAACAAACCTTTCAAGCTGGTAGCGGTTTATCCGGCGGAAGGCAACTTCTGGACCCAGCACCCGGCGGCGGTTATTAATGAGGAGTGGGTAACGCCGGACAAGGCCGCGGCCGCGAAGCAATTCATCGATTTTCTACTGGGCCGTGAAGCCCAAGCAAAGGCCATGCAGCTGGGCCTGCGGCCGATTTTAAAAGATCTGCCTTTACAGGCCCCCTTTGATGAAATCCATGGGGTCCAGGCCCAACCGGATGCCATCAAAGCGTTTGCCGTGCCCTCGGAAGATGTGCTCAAACGGATCATCGATCTTTGGCAGGAAGTCAAAATTCCGGCCACTGTGGCCCTTGTTCTGGATCGTTCCGGCAGCATGAAAGGCATGCCCATGGACAGCGCCAAGAGCGGGGCCATCGAATTCATCAAGCACATGAAAGCCCGTGATCAGGTCCTGGTGACGATCTTTAACAACGAGGTCACAACGCTGTCCGATCTTTGTGCCATCCGTGATTGTGGCGAGCGCACCACCAGCCAATTGGATGGCATTTTCGCTGAAGGCGGCACGGCCCTGCACGATGTGATCCTCGCAACCTTCCAGCGCATAAAGGCGCTGAAGCAAAAGGAGCCCAACCGGCGCTATAGCATCTTGGTGCTCTCCGATGGCAAGGATACTTCCAGCACCACGAACCGTAATGATTTTCTGGATTCGCTGCCCACGGGTGAAGATTTCGACGTGCCCAAAATCTTCACCATTGCCTATGGCAACGAGGCGGACAAAGATCTGCTGGCGCAAATCGCCAACAGCACCAATGCGCGCTTGTTTTCCAGTTCGCCCGAGGAGATCGCAAAAACCTACAAGGAATTGAGCGCGAATTTTTAAGAGAGGACCCGTCGTGACGGCCAGTAGTTCATCCCGATTCAGCAATGCCCTGAAGCGAGCGTTCCTCTACCACTGGAATCTGCTCTATCTGGGCACGGCGGCGGCCATCGGCATCATCGCCGGCCGGGCGGACATTGTCTATCCATTGGCCGTGGCCGTCGAGATCCTCTATCTGGCCGTTTTGGCCTCCAACAGCCGTTTCCAGGCCGTTGCCGAAGCCAAAGCGCTGCAAAGCATGCAGCCCGCCGGCGAGAGCCCTCCGGAGAGCAAGAACGTCGCGCCCATCATGCAGGCGTTGAGCGCCGCCGATCGCGAGCGCTTCGAACGTTTGCGGCAGCTTTGCCAAAAGCTGCAACCTATTCCGCAAGGCCTCAAGGATCATGCGGACCCGGGGCCGGCCGGCATCAACAGCCGACAACTGGAGAACATCAACCGACTGCTGTGGATCTATCTGAAACTGCTTTACTCCAAGAGCGGTTTGGAGAATTTTTTCAAGGCCACCGCTGAACGCCAGATCAACGCAGACCTGCTGCGCGTCCAGGAGCGGCTGCACGCCCTGGGACCGGAGCATGAGGACGACGAAAAGGAAACCAAGCATCGCCATTCCCTGCAAGACATGCGGCAGACCCTGGAAGCGCGCCAGAAGAACTACCAGAACGCCAGGGAGAATTACGATTTTTTACAATTGGAATTGGAGCGGCTCAATTCCAAGATCGCCGGCATCGTCGAAATGGGGATCAACCGCCAGGATGCGGCGCTGGTTTCAACCGAGATCGACATTGTCGCCGCTTCGGTGTTGCAAACCGAAAAAACCATGCAGGAGTTGCAGTCCATTACCGGGTTTGCGCTCGCCGATGAAAAAGCGCCCTTGTTGCTGAAAAGCCGGAAAAGCATTCAGGAGACTCATTAATTCCATTATGCTTTTAGCGAGGGCACGATAAAAATATTTCAGTTTAAACTTTGACGATGGAGGTCGCCCA
>JBAQGR010000175.1:0-2363 GCA_049287895.1 Desulfatitalea sp. | reverse complement strand
TGATGGACTCGTAAAAAGTGTCTCGGTGCCCGTTAACGTCATTCCCGCGCAGGCGGGAATCCAGTCTTTTCAAGTGTTTCTGGACTCCCGCCTACGCGGGAGTGACGCCTCGGGGACTTTTTACGATGTTGTCAGAAATGGTTTCAACTTCTAAAGTATTTTTCGTTCCGGCCGATACACTTATCAGGAGGTGCAGCGCCATGGTCGAGAGTGTAGCGGGCGTTATTGCCCCTGTCCAAAACAATCAGAGCCAACAAGACAATCCGCGTCGGCCGTCGTCTCCACGAAAACGGACGCCCAAGGACAAAAGGAAAAATGCGTCCGATCGTCGGCAGGCGGTTCGTGACGGCATCGTTGTGACCCTCTCCACAAAGGTGGAGCGGCGGGAAGCACCGGATCGCCGCAAGGATTGAACCCAGCCGTTGGCTGCCTCCAGCAGGCCGCGTCCAAGGTCATCTTCGGGACGACGGATACCCCTTCCTAAAATTTGGCCGGTTGTTCGGCATTGCCGAAAAAAGGTCATCCCCCAAAAACAGTTTCCGTTGACACATCCGCCCTGGGCGATTAAAAATGGTCGTGATCCGCGTGAGCGAGCGTCACACGGCCAAATGGGGAGTGAAGAGCGCTTGACAAAAGAAAGACTGCTGATCATTGAGGACGAGGCTTCGGTGGCCAAGCAACTCAAATGGTCGCTCGAACCGTTTTACGATATCACCATCGCCACCGATCCCCAAAAGGCACGTGAACTGCTTGGTGCGGGTATCTTTCCCGTGGCCACTCTGGACCTCGGGTTGCCCCCATCGCCGGATACCCCCCAGGAGGGGTTGAAGCTGCTCGAAGTGCTGCCCGTTCTATCTCCCCAAACCAAAGCCATCGTGATCACCGGCCATGCGGAACGAGAGGTCGCCGTACGAGCGGTCTCCCTGGGAGCCATGGATTTTTGCACCAAGCCCATCGACCTGAAACTGTTGCACATTATTCTGAGCCGCGCATACCGGATGCAGGCATTAGAGAACGCCAACCGGGCGCTTCAGGCGCACTCCGATCAAAGCAGTTCCCTGTGCGGCCTGATCGGTGTTTCGCTGACCATGCGCACCCTTTTTGCGACGATCCGTAAGGTGAGCGCCAACGACTATCCGATTCTGATCACCGGCGAGTCGGGTACCGGCAAGGAGATGGCGGCCCACGCCATGCATGCCTTGAGCCTGCGCTGCCACAACCCTTTTGTCATTATCAATTGCGGGGCGATTCCGGAAAACCTGCTGGAGAGCGAACTGTTCGGCCATGAAAAAGGGGCCTTCACCGGTGCCGTGGCCCGTAAAATAGGCAAATTCGAGCAGGCCGACACAGGCACCGTGTTCCTGGATGAGATCGGCGACTTGCCGCTGGCCATGCAAGTCAAGCTGCTGCGCTGTCTTCAGGAGGGTACCATCGAGCGTGTCGGGGGCGACAACACGCTCTTTCTGAACGTGCGCATCGTGGCCGCCACCAACAGCGATTTAGAGCAGGCGGTGGAACGGGGTCTCTTCCGGGAGGATCTCTATTTCCGTCTCAATGTCGTCCCGATCAAGATGCCCCCTTTGCGGGAGCGGCCCGAAGACATCCTGGTGCTGGGACATCACTTTTTGCTCAAGGAGGCCAGGGCGCTCAAGCTGGGACGTCCCTCGTTTTCACCTGCCGCCATCGCGGCCCTTTCCGCCTACGATTGGCCCGGTAATGTCCGCGAGTTGCAGAACTGCATCCGCCGGGCACTTTCCGTCTCCATCGGCCAGGTGATCACCCCCGCGCATCTGGAGTTGGAGGCGGCCTTCCCGCCGGAGCGTCGGACCGCGGAGAAACTGATGACCCTGCAAGAGGCGCGCGATCAGGCCGAGCGGCAGTGCGTCCAGCAAGCCCTGCTGCTCACCGGCCACAACATCAGTCAGGCCGCCAAACTGCTGGCCACCAGCCGGCCGACGTTGCACGATCTGATGAAGAAGCATGGAATCAAGGCGTAAGCCGGTATTGCCGGTGATGAAAGCAACAAAAAAACCCCCAGTGAATCCAGGGGGTTTTTATTTGAATATCTATTTGGCGTGGCTTTTGCGGACTACGCTATCTTATTGGAGCGCTTGCGGCCGGCACCCACCAGCCCCAGCAGGCCGGTGCCCAGCAATATCAGGGTGGCCGGTTCGGGAACCGGGGCAGCGCCGCCGGTTTCACCACCGATACCTACCTCGGTGATGAAAAAGTTATTGAAATTGTACCAGGGCGTTATTTTAGCGGCGATGCCGATGATACCAAAGGGGTCCTCAATAAAGGATGTGTTGCTGATATCAAAATGGAAATTCTGGGTGGTATGTCCAGGCCAATATCCGTTGAAC